>CANNKG010000036.1 GCA_947505105.1 Methylococcaceae bacterium
ATTCGGATTCAGACACGGATACCGACAGCGATTCAGACTCTGACAGTGACTCGGATTCAGACACGGATACCGACAGCGATTCAGACTCTGACAGTGACTCGGATTCAGACACGGATACCGACAGCGATTCAGACTCTGACAGCGATTCAGACTCTGACAGTGACTCGGATTCTGACAGCGATTCAGACTCTGACAGTGACTCGGATTCTGACAGTGACTCGGATTCAGATTCTGATTCGGACTGTGATTCAGATGATGATAAAGGGGAAAAGGATAAGAACTACAAAGAAGATCACCCAGCTAAAGCAGAGGCAATGAACTTTGTGTCTATCGCAGTTGAAGATAAAACGGATGAGGCTCATGAGAAAATTCAAGCGCCTAAATCAGCTGATGATCAAGATTCTTCAGATGATGATAAATCGGCAAAAGATCATGAGACTAAACATGATGAAAAATCTGTCGATGCTGATGATCAAAAGAATGTCGAGTCTAAAGAAAATGATGATGAAAATTCAGATCAAAAGCATGAGCATGATTTAAGCAAACTAATCAATGAAGATGAATTGAATGATGAGTTGACTAAAAATCATGATGCTAAAAAAGAGTCTTATAATGATCCGGTTAATGTTAAAGATACTCATGAAACTGATGCGGACAAAGATCACGATAGTTCAAAAGATAAAGAGCTAGATGATAAAAAACCATCTGATAATTTGGCGTCATTGGTTAATGAAGATGAATTAGATAAACATGATCTAGATAATAAACCGGAGCAAAAAACCGTTAAAGGTCAGGATGATAATGATCAAGATGATAAAGATCAGGAGCATAAATCCAATGATGATAAAATAAGTTCAGATAAGTCATTGAATGTGCACGATGTCTTAAATTCAGACCATGATCAGGAGTTATTGAAATCTAATGACTCATCTGATTCTGATAAAAAGCCTGGGGAGGATCATCATACAGAAAAATCCGAACCATTGAGTGGCGGTGAGTTGTTACTGGTACAAGAAACGCCAGTTGAGGATTTGAATGATCATGAGCACGGTCATTGATCCTTTTGGCTAGATAGTTAAAATTTGGGGCTCTCATGAAAATGAGGGCCCTTTTTTTTGAATAGAGAAAGGAATGACGAAATTTAAAGTCATTCATTTTGGCGATAGGGGGAACTTTGCTGATGCAGTGGGAACTGTTTATTCAGGGATGAGAGTGGTCATGGCGAGGGTGCACTTGAGGTATGCACCCTGGGGGGAATTTAGCTTTTTGAGTTGGTGCGCTGTATGAAATTTAAGACCCGGCGATGGACATTTGTTCGATTAAAATCGAACCGGTACGGATATTGCCTCGATAGTCGATATCATTGCCGATGGCGACAATTTGCTTAAACATGTTTTTTAAATTGCCGGCAATGGTAATTTCTTCAACCGGATATTGAATGATGCCATTTTCGACCCAGAATCCGGCAGCGCCTCTTGAATAATCTCCAGTGACGCTATTGACTCCTTGGCCCATTAGTTCAGTCACCAATAATCCAGTGTTTAGCAGTTTCAGCATGGCTGAAAAATCATTGACGCCAGGGTTAATGGTCAGGTTGTGAACGCCCCCGGCATTTCCAGTGCTGCGCATGCCTAATTTTCGGGCTGAGTAACTGCCGAGGACATAACCTTGAATTACCCCTTGTTGAACAATGTGTCGCGTTTGAGTGGTTACGCCTTCTGCATCATAGACGGAACTTCCGAGTGCGTTTTTGAGCAAAGGTTGTTCATGAATATTTACGAAGTCTGGAAAAATTTGTTGGCCTAAGCTATCTAATAAAAATGAGGTTTTTCGATACAAATTACCGCCGCTGATCGCACCGATAAACGCGCTGATCAACCCAGAAGCAACTTCGGCTGAATACAAAACCGGGCATTGGCAGGTGTTAATCTGACGACCATTTAGACGTTTGATGGTGCGTTCTGCGGCTTTCTGACCAATAGCTTCGGGTGAATCCAGTTGAGAAGCGTCACGAGCGACACTATACCAGTAGTCACGTTGCATGCTTTCGCCACGTTGTCCCAATACCGAACAACTCATGGAATGTCTACTTGAACTGTAGCCGTGAATAAAATTCAGGGTATTACCCAGAACTCGAATGCCCTGATGAGAATTTAACGTCGCACCTTCTGAATTGGTAATATCCGGATGATAGCTTCGTGCGGCTTGCTCACAAGCAATTGCTTGGGAAATCGCTTCGGTGGTCTCAATATTCCAGGGGTGGTAGATATCAAGATCCGGAAATTCTGTGGCTAACTCCTCAGCGTCAGGTAAGCCCGCATATTCATCAATACTGGCGAAACGAGCAATTGTGCAGGCGGCCTGAACGGTTTCGCGGATCGAATCGGGCGACAGGTCCGTGCTGCTTGCTGATCCTTTGCGTTTTCCGAAATACACGGTGACGCCGAGGCCTTGAGAGCAGTGATATTCAATGGTTTCCACCGTGCCTAATCTTGCGCTGACTGACATTCCATCGTCAATATTTAAACCGGCCTCGGCGGCAGAGGCGCCTTGCTTGGTCGCTTCGGTGAGCAAATCATGCACGATGTTTTTTAAGCGATTAATTTCTTCGTGATTTTGCAAAATAATATCTCTACATAAAAGGTTTAATACCTGAGAATTCGCCTGTCTAAAGCTGATTCGCTTTTATGTTTCTTATCCAACAGTAAACAGTGGATAAGAAACTTGGCGAGAGCTATTCTCTACTCAATTAAATTTGGGTTCCACCCACCGTAATACTTTCTATTTTTAGCGTTGGCTGGCCAACTCCCACCGGAACGCTTTGACCGTCTTTGCCGCAAGTTCCGACACCGCTATCGAGTTCCAGATCATTGCCTACCATCGTAACTTTGGTTAGGACTTCAGGGCCGTTGCCAATCAAGGTTGCACCTTTGACTGGGCGCGTAATTCGCCCATTTTCAATAAGATAGGCTTCGCTGGCCGAGAAGACAAACTTCCCCGAGGTGATGTCAACTTGGCCGCCGCCGAAGTTTTTAGCGTACAGGCCTTTTTTAACCGAACGCACGATTTCTTCAGGATCGTCTTTCCCTGCGAGCATATAAGTATTGGTCATTCTGGGTAAAGGTAAATGCGCGTAGGATTCGCGTCGACCGTTGCCACTTGGCGCGACCCCCATGAGTCGGGCATTAAGTTTGTCTTGTAAATATCCTTTCAGAATGCCGTTTTCGATCAATACGGTTTGTTGGGTCGGTGTACCTTCGTCATCAATACTTAATGAACCGCGTCTGCCGGAAAGTGTGCCATCATCAACGACTGTACATAAATTTGAAGCGACGCGTTCGCCAACGCGACTACTAAATGCCGATGTGCCCTTGCGGTTGAAATCGCCTTCCAGGCCATGACCGATTGCTTCATGCAGTAAGATTCCAGGCCAGCCCGGACCTAAAACAACCGTCATAGTGCCCGCCGGAGCGGCCTCAGCTTCGAGGTTTACGAGAGCTTGTCTGACCGCTTCTTTGCCATAGTCGAACGCGGTGTTGCGTGCCAGGAAATAATGATAATCGCTACGAGCGCCGCCCCCCATGCTGCCACGTTCACGTCTGCCGTTGGCATCAACCACGACTACGGTGATATTGAGGCGTACTAAAGGTCTAATATCGGCGCTGAGTTTGCCTTGTTGATTGGCGATTAACACATGATCGTGGGCGGCAACGAGGCTGATCATGACATCTTCGATACGTGGATCGAGTTTCCGTGTTTCGAGGTCGAGTCTGTGCAGTAGATCGATTTTTTCTTGATCGGCAAGCGATTTTAGCGGGTTAATGCTTGGATAATAGCGAGGCCAGTTGCCTTCGTCGCTGATTTTAATGTGTCGCTCTTGTGCCTGACGAGTAATCGCTTTGACGTTATCGGTTGCGCGCAGTAAGAGCGGCATGTCAATGCGATCGGTATAAGCGAAACCGGTTTTTTCACCGGAAACAGCTCGGACACCCGCACCTTGTTCGATGCTGTGACTGCCTTCTTTGACAATACCGCCTTCCATCGACCAGGATTCAAAATGACTGGATTGAAAATAAAGATCGGCTTCGTCAACATCCGTGCTGAGTAAATGATGCAGTAATTGCTCGATGTGTGCTTCATTCAGACCATTTGGGGCGAGAAGGGTTTGTTTAACTTGAAGTAATGTATCCATGGAGTCTCTGTCGGGCGCTAAGATCGATTAAAAGAAAGCTTAGTGTTTTTCACGCTCGGAAAAACCATCATGCAGGTATTTGTATAGCGTCGACAACAGCCGTCTCTGGCTATCGTCAGGGCCGCTGATTGATGCATCGACGACTTCGTCGGTGTTATCACTGATATTTTTCTGAGTGGTCACTGCGCCGATATCTTTTGCTATCACCAGGGTATTATTGCCGACTTGTTTAACGGTGAGTTGATATTTACGAAATGAGGTTTTGGAAGAAAATAATGACCCTGTTAGCAGGCCCATCAAGCCATGATCAGAGCTATAAACACCGTCAGCATCATAAGTTCCTTCCAGTGGCTCGTCTTTCTTTGTTTCTTTCTCGTTCGATGCTTGATAAGCATCCGTATCAAAGGTGACCAGAAATATTCCATCACTACGATTACGGTCGGTGAGCATGAAATTCTTATGCTTCATTACTTGTTCGAGAATTTCCCAACTTGTTTCAAAATTCATTGATAAAGTTAAAATTGGCGCATATTGACTACCGCTTAAGTTAACTCTGTCGCCTAAGCCATTGGTTACGAGGGTTTCATCGATAATCTTCGGCGTTTGGATATTTGGGTTGATGGCTAATTGTGGTGGACGTTCCAGTAACTCATAAGCATCATGATGTTTACTGCCGCAGGCAGGCAGTAACAAGATCATTAACGTGGTGTTAAGTAATTGTTTAATATTGTGCATAGGTATCAAATTAAAAGCGACGATGTTGCAATACTGGGAATTTCAAACGAATATTGTGTAGTTTATCGAGATCGATATTAGCGCTGGCAAAGCCTAGGCCAGATTTGTGGCAATCCAAAATTTGTCCCCACGGATCGATGATCATGCTGTGTCCAAAGGTTTGCCGACCATTACTGTGGGTTCCGCCTTGGTTTGGTGCGATCACATAGCATAAATTTTCGATTGCGCGCGCACGTAACAAGACTTCCCAATGCGCGGCGCCAGTTTGGGCGGTAAACGCGGCTGGGAAGATCAGAATTTCTACCCCTTGTGCATGCATTGCGCGAAACATCTCTGGAAAACGCAGATCATAGCAAACGGCAAAGCCAATTTTACCGAACGGGGTTTCGAAGACTAACGGCGTCTGGCCCGCTTCGATCGAGTCTGATTCTCGATATACTTCGGTTGTGCCGGGGACGTCCACATCGAAAAGATGGATTTTGTCATAGCGAGCGAGTTGTTGGCCTTGGTCGTTGTATAACAGACAAGCCGCCCGGACTTTATTATCGGCATCACCAATGAGGGGAATCGTACCGGCAATAATCCACACGGAATATTTTTGGGCGGTTTCTGCCAGAAAATTCTGAATGGGGCCATGTCCTTCCGCTTCCCGATGGTTGAGTTTATCGCTGACATTTTCACCCATCAGGGGAAAGTTTTCTGGTAAGACGACCAGTTTGGCGCCTGCTTGAGTGGCTGCCGCAATCAGTTTATCCGCATCGGCTAAATTTTCGGCGACATTGCCAGAAGATACCATTTGAATGGCTGCACATAGATTCATTATGATTCTCTAACGCTTCATTTTTTTGTTGTATCGGTTAACCAGGAAAAATCGGTTAGTCCTGACCAAGTTTTAGACAGCAAGCCATCATTGTCATGAACTTGAATGACCTTTGGATTATCCCAAGTGCCTTCTAGTTTATATTCCGAACCCAGTAAAAAACCTTCCTGAGGGGTTCCGGTCAAGGTTTCGACTGCAAATGTCAGAACTTCGTCCACAATTGTACCAGCAATGGGTAATGCGGCAGAACTTTTGGGCAGTACGCTTACCTGATGATTCAGGCTATGTCGGGATAATTCACTTGGGCCACTGATGCTAATCATTGCCGGTATTGCGTCAATTTTTAGTTTATCGGTATCCGCAACGCCTTGGTGCAGATCAAAATGTCCTGCAATACTATTAAAGGTCAAGCCCTGCGCTAACAAGTCGCTAAAATCAAGGCGCAAACGTCGCCCCCATTGTTCCATTGCTAGAAACCCTAGGACTCTGCCGAATCCCGGTTCGATACTTAAAATGCGTCCATTTTTCAATTCGACGTCGATTCGTCCTTCAAGTTTTTCGAGGGCAAAATTCTGAGGAGCGCCATTCCAATTTACCGCAAATTCAACAAATGCCTCAGAATTTTTTAGATTGCTGGTGAAGTCGAGTTGTTCTAAAACTTCGCCGAATTGTTGCATTTTTAGGGTGCCGAGTGCACTGGTAACTTGTTCACTGGCATTGGAAATCCAGTTTCCGGTTAATTCGAGTGTACCATGTGAATGTTTAAGCGTTACCGACTTAAATTCAATCCCATTGGTGATGCGTTGGGTTTTTATGGCCAGTTGGCCGAGATCGACCTTATTCCAAAGCACCTGTTCACTGGTTAAGTTAAATAATGGCAACCGATTTGAGGTTGGCGTTGTTGATGGCGCATTGCTTAAGTTATTCAAACCCGAAAAATTCAGATAATCAAGTTGTAACAGGGTTGGTAAATCTGCGTTAGTATTAAATGGCTTGGTAATTTTGCCTTTTAATAAGGGGCTATCAATCTGGATATGCCAGTGATTCGGGTCCCGATGCATTTTTATTTGGGCGTGGCCTGTGTCTTGCTCATGCCACATTAAATGTTCAGTATTCACTTCGAGAATATCAAATAATTCGCTGGTTTCAGTTGAATCCTCTTGATCTGTAAACTTAAGCCATTCATTCGCGGCAATACGAGGCAAATGAATTTGCAATGCCAGATGTTCGGTTGCGAGTGCTGAAAATTTTGGAGTACCGATCAGAATTTGACCGGAATGCAAACGCCGTTGTTTTGGATCAAAATTTAACGCAGCCTGCAATTGCCCGGCATAATGGATGTTGATCGGAATGGTACTTTGGTCGGTCAACTGGATATGTAAATTAAAAGGCTTGGACTGATTCGGTGTTTTATACAATACATCCGGCAACATGACTTTTAGGCCAATGAGATCTGAATTCAGGTCTAGTTGCAGGTGTTGATTTTCAGCGTCCGGAATCTGAAGTTTAAGTTGATAATCGGTTTCGCCTTCGGCATACAGCCATAACGGTTGTTTAAATTGTTTTGCTAAACCGATCATGTTACTAGAACCCTGTAAGTCAATTTGTAACTTGCCGGGTAAGTTTTTAATGGCGCAGCTAATTTGACTATCCAATGTTTGTCCTGTTAACGCACCTTGATTTAGCCCGTCTTCGTCAAATTTAAGGGTACCTTGAATGTGATTTACCGGTAAATCAAGCGGAAGCACGTTAAATCTCGCATCATGTACATGTGCCGTCCCTGCAACTTTGATTTTTCCTTCGTCAATTAATGGAATCTGGATGTTCATTTTAAGCCCGGTAGCACCTTCGGGCTCAATAATGTCTCGCATAGCGGTTAGTCTGGATGCAATTGGGCTGTTCTGTAGATAGTCGATAATTTGCCGCATATCGCCCTCACCCGCACCATCAATCGTTAAATAGTCGCTAAAGTTAAACGACTTTAAATGCATTTCGAGTTCTGAAAACTTGAATTCTTGGGCATAGGCGTGTTGGGCAACTACCTGCATTCCATCCTGGTAGAACAGGATTTTAGCATCGAGTTTTTCGAGAGGTTTCCAATCTGACGCATAATTCAGTCCGATATCAAAGATATCCAGGTCAATTTGAAAAACACCTTCCTGTTTGTGGAACGGAAAATCGGCGAGTTTGCCTCTAAGAATTGCGCCACGCGGTTCGACACGACCTTTCAAGAAGGCCGAATCTAACCAACCGACAGTATCAGAGCCTAGCAGGGCGGTGGGGAAGTATTTTGAAAAAGTGTGAATGTCGGTATTACCCGTGATGGCAGTGGTCAAATCGATACTGGCGTCCCATGACTGTTTATCGAACATGAGTTTTAATCGACTGTTGGCTTGAAGATCCGGAACTGTCAAAGTAACCGCTGGGCTTTCAAATTCCCAACTATTCTCGGTTTGTTGCCAAGTAAAATGGGCGCTTAAATTATTTAAGGGTAATGGTTTGGCGAATGTTTGAGGTAGGTCAAGTACGGAACCTTGGGCATTAACCTCTATTATGCCGTGTTGTTGGTTACCCTCAATATGGCCACTGAGCTGGTTAAATCCTGGAATATCGCCGGAGGCTTGTAGACCCAAGTGTTCAAAGTCGGCTGAGACGGAGAATTGTTCAGTTGTCGGAGTCGTTATTAACTCAAGATTGTTGAACTGCCCTTGTAAAGTATCGAAGGGAGTTTTCGTCGTGTCTGTACTAAAAAAAGTATGTACGGTTGTAAATTCGTGTAAATCCAGATGCCCAGTTTGTAGGGCGATTTGTTTAACTTCCAGTGCGGGGAGGACACCGGCGGGTTCGGAGTGATGTTTGCCGTCAATTTTGATTTTGGTGATGGGAAGATTGGCATGTTGTGTTTTGAGACTGAGTTGTTCGACGAGTAATTGCCAGTCATGTTCATGGACAGTGGCCTTGAATTGTTGTTCAAAATTATTCACCATCAATGGTGCATGATTGGATCGATTGAGTTCGGCATTGGTAATATGCACATTGCCGGTCACTGTTTGTAACGCCGAGTTTTGCCATTTCGACCAAAGTTGCAGATCAGCTTGTCCTGACTTGAGCGTTATATCGAGGGGCCAAGAGTTAAGATAGGGATTCTCCAGTTGAACACTCTTAGCCTCTGCATAAATGAAGCCTGAAAGTTGTTGTGGTGCTAAAAAATTGCCTTGTAAGCGCATCGCGAGATTAATTTTTTTCGCTAAATGAGCGGGGGGCGTGGCAATGATATTTAAACGATGTTGTTGGCCGTTCTCAGTATTTTGCAGGCTAAAATCGACATCACTATAGAACAACAGAGACGGATTCTGTGCCTCCTGCCATCCGATTCGGCTTCGTAACAATTCGATTTGAGTTGTTTGTAGCAGCCAGAGCGGTGGTGATTGATTGGGGTCATTGCCCAAGCCAGGAATTCTGATACTGCCATCTTGTTGATGCAGCAAAGTAAGATTAGTGCCAATCAGCGTCAACCAGGACGAGGCCATAATTTGCTGCTGGCTTAATCCATCGAGTAGATTTAGACTTAAATGGATTTCGGCAATAGTCAAAGCGACTTGTTTCGGGAAATCGGAGCGATAAGCCCGAACATCTTTTAAGACCAATTCAGGCCGAAATCCGCGCATACCTGCAGCTAAACTCGCAATAGAAACAGGCACTCCAAGTTCATGACTGATTTGATGGGCGAGCGTTTCTTTATAATCCGTGATGGTCGCCAGCGTAATTCTGATGACCGTCGATGCTAAGGCAAGACTGATGAGACTCCAGAAAATAAGGTGGCGAGTGGCTCGGGTGATGTGGTGGATCATTTATGCTAAGGCGTGACCCATTTTGAGATAAGCTTGTTCTGAAGCTGACTTAAGTAGTTATTGCGAATAACGGGAGTATTTGATCCCTTATGGCTGGCATGGCTGAGGGATAGCGGGCATGCTAAGGCCCTCAGGCCTGGGCATTGAGCGATGAGTGGGCCAAGTGCGGATCGACCTTGAAAATCAGAGTAAAACAATATCATATTGTTCCTGATTATACTCGGATTCGGCCCGAAAGCGGATTTGGACATTGAGGAATTTTTCAAGTTCTGCCAATGTGTCGGCTTCTTCATCCAGCAAGCGTTCAACGACATCGTTCGAGGCTAACACCAGTAATTGCTGAACATTGAATTGCCTGACTTCCCGGATGATTTCCCGAAAAATTTCCAGACACATTGATTCGGCGGTTTTCAACGCCCCTCGACCGCCACAGGCAGAACAAGGTTCGCATAAAATGTGCTCTAAGCTTTCACGGGTGCGCTTGCGGGTCATTTCCACCAGACCTAATGCCGACACTTCGGTAATTTTGGTTTTGGCATTATCCCGTTCAAGGAGGGAACTCAGGGTTTCGAGAACTTGACGCCGATGTTCGGGGCTTTGCATATCGATAAAGTCGATGATGATAATGCCGCCGAGATTTCTAAGTCGGAGTTGGCGAGAAATGGTTTGAGCCGCTTCGAGATTGGTTTTGAAAATGGTTTCTTCGAGATTCCGTCCTCCGACATAGCCACCGGTATTAACATCCACTGTGGTCATCGCTTCGGTCTGATCAAACACCAAATAACCGCCGGATTTTAATTTAACTTTGCGCTCCAGAGCTTTGGAAATTTCATCTTCTACATTGTAAATATCAAAAACCGGTCGATCACCTTTGTAATGTTCAATGACGGGGACAATTTCGGGGACAAAGATTTCGGCAAACTCCACTAGGCGTTGATAGGTTTCTTTTGAATCGACGCGCACGCGTTCGATGCCTTCCTTGTAGAGATCTCTAAGGGTTCGAATACTGAGCGGTAAATCTTTATGAACTAGATGTTTGGGTTTGATGTGTTTAATTTTTTCTTCAATCGAGCCCCATAGTTTTAACAGAAAGGTCATGTCGGAGATTAAAATAGTTTCCTCCACACATTCGGCGGCGGTTCGGGCGATAAAACCACCACACTGATTTTCTTGCTGGTAAGCATCAAGGCACGCCCGGAGGCGGGAACGTTCGGCTTCAGCCTCAATGCGCTGTGATACGCCGCAATTTTTAGCGTAGGGCATGTACACCTGATATCTTGACGGAATGGCGATTTCAGTGGTCAGTCGCGCGCCTTTACTGCCTAAGGGGTCTTTAGTGACCTGCACGATGACGTGTTGGCCTTCACGTAAATAATGCTCAATATTTTCAGAACCGCGCTTTTCTAAATCGCGGGTACAAATATCCGACAGATGTAAAAAAGCTGCGCGCGATAGTCCAATATCGATAAAGGCCGCCTGCATACCCGGTAAGACTCGACAGACTTCGCCTTTGTAAATATTGCCGACGAGGCCGCGTTGACGCGTTCGCTCAATAATCAGTTCCTGCATAACGCCGTTTTCAATCACCGCAACACGGGTTTCGGGCGGAGTTACATTAATTAATATTTCTTCAGTCATGGATGATCTGTATCCCTATGTTTTCCAAAAGCTGGGCGGTTTCGAATAATGGGAGGCCCATTACCCCTGAATAGCTACCATTGATTGCGGTGACAAAAATACTGGCTAAGCCTTGAATAGCATATCCTCCCGCTTTGTCGTGCGGTTCGCCAGTGTGCCAGTAAGTTTCAATTTCTTTACGTGATAACGATCTGAACGTTACCTCGGTGATGCTCAGTGCTTGCCAATGTTGATCCATACTACGTAGAGACAGCGCGCTATAAACCTGATGAGTCTTGCCCGATAATTGTTGCAGCATTTCAACGGCTTCAGCCTGATATTCGGGTTTGCCGAAGATACGCCCTTCCAGCACTACCGAAGTGTCGGCGGCAAGTATCGGCACATTTGTCTGAATTCGGGACTGCGCGAGTGCCGATTTTTCGGCGGCGATACGTTCGACATAGTTTAGCGGCGCTTCTCCTGTTAAGGGCCTTTCATCGAGATCAACCGGATACACTTGGTATTGAACACCAATTTGATCTAAAAGTTCCTTACGTCTGGGTGAATTTGAAGCCAGAATAATATGCGTCATGTTAGTCACGATGATAGGGGTGATTGTGCAGAATGCTCCAGGCACGATACAGTTGTTCGGCAACAATCACGCGTACCAAGGGATGAGGCAGGGTTAGCTTTGATAAACTCCAGGATTCATCGGCGCGTTGTTTCGCGGCTTCGGATAAGCCCTCTGGCCCGCCAATCAATAACGCGATATTCTGGCCGCTCTGCAGCCAGCGTTGCAAGGCTTCGGCAAGTTCTGGAGTCGTCCAGGCTTTGCCGGGAATGTCCAGGGTCACAACGCGGGTGTCGCTTGGAATGGCTTTGAGCAGGCGCTCACCTTCTTCCTTAATTATGCGCGAGATATCGCTGTTTTTGCCACGTTTACCCGGTGCAATTTCTTTGAGAACTAACTCGCATTCGCGCGGCAGGCGTTTTGCGTAGTCGTCATACCCTTGTTGAACCCAGTTGGGCATGCGGTTGCCAATGGTGATTAATTGTATCTGCATAGACGTGCAGCATACACATTACCCCGTTGTGATGCAATGTGCGGTTTAGGGCTTTGATTCGTGTCCTGAGTAATGTTTGGCATGTTCGTTGAGCGTTCTTGCCGCGTCTCCGCTTTCGGGATCGCCGCAGCGGTGTTGTTGACCGCAGCGCTCATCGGTAATGCGCGGATTGGAATAGATTGGCAGATTTTTTCTCCCCTTACCGCTGATCGTCGTCATCCAGCCGCCAACCATGATATCTCCGAATTCGCCCTCCTGAAAGACGCCATCGCAATTGCCTTCGCCGAAGCCTTTGGCGTAAGGTGTTAAAGCCTTGCTATGTCCATGATTGGGGTTGCAGCGATTGACTAAATCTCCATGATTTAAGCCCATCAGATGTCCGAGTTCGTGGGCAATCGTGTGGGCACCGCACGCATAGTTGACCACAGCAAAGGCGGTTCGAGTCGAGGAAATTGCGGCGATGCTTTGATTGACGGCAATGGCTCGACCGCAGCGAGATTGTCCATCAATCAATAAACGCTGCGTGATAGCGAAGGTATAATCGGCGCCTAATTGGCGTGCCTCGCTAAACATATTGGCAAAGCCTTCGCGCTCTTCTTGCATGTTCTTGAGAATGGCTAAGGATTCGTCGGTATCGATGGCTATAAAGGAAATATCCGCAACCTCGGCCCTCAGGGCTACTTCACTATTTGTGAAGTATTCATTCAGTGTATCGGTATAGGCATGTAAAGCGCTGCTGACTTTTTGTTGATCGCCGGGCGTTTTTCCCAGCGTGTCGACCACTAGGTAGCGAATATCGATGGTTTCGTTGCCAGCGCAGGCGTTCAGACTAATCACGAACAGTAATGACAATGCGCGTTTCAACATAAATTTATCGAGGCGCACGCGAGAGCACGAATTCAGTAATAGCTAACGCACGTTTTTTGCGTAATTGTTCATTGGGATTTTGTAAGAGTACGCGAACTTCTTTGGTAAATTTGATAATGCCGATCAACTCAATCCAACGCGGTATATCTTCTTGTTCTTCGGGTGTTAGGGGGGTATGTTGGGTATAAGCCTCAATAAACGCATCGAAGCGTGCAAAATCCGCTAAATGAATATATTTTTCAGCCAATGAAAATTCGAATCCTCCATCGATGACATCAATGATGCGTGGGCCATAAAAAGCATTGTTAAAGTCGAAAAGATAGCTTTCAGTTTCGTTTACCACAATGACATTCTTGGGAGTCATATCGCCATGATTATGGATATGGGGGCTTCTTGCAAATAAATAGCTCCGGTTTTCGCCTGGATGGCAGCGTGCCGCCAAAGGCTCAAGCTGCGCAAAGGCCTCTGTGATTTCTGGGTCGAGATCAGTTTTCTGCGAAAATTGTTCAAAAGTCGGCAGCCAAATCATACAGGTTTCATCAAACGGAAAATCACAACTAAGTTCCAATGCTCGCTCTATTTGGCTGTGGTGAATGTCCGCCAGTGTTTGGGTTATTATTGGCAGAGGATAGTCGGGTTTTTGCTTGATGTTGCCCGGAATTCGTTCAAAGAGCAGTGCTGAATAATCGTTGATGTTTAGAATTTCGGTCTCTGAAGTCTGGATAATGCCAGCAATCGCTAGACCTCGGGCCTTGAGAGCATTTACCAGGCGAGCTTCGTATAGGGTGTGTTCCGCTACTCGTGCTTGGCGATAGTTTCCTGAAACTTTGAACAGCTTCAAGATATAGGTGTGTTGATCGACAAACACCTTATAGATAATATTCTCGGTCGAGACTGGCAGGCGTTCGATAGTTAACTGTTGAAAACCAAATTG
This sequence comes from Methylococcaceae bacterium, assembly GCA_947505105.1. Classification (GTDB taxonomy): domain Bacteria; phylum Pseudomonadota; class Gammaproteobacteria; order Methylococcales; family Methylomonadaceae; genus SXIZ01. The sequence continues at coordinate 14,081 of CANNKG010000036.1, forward strand.
TTGCATTAAATATACCGCGATTTTATGTTCTTCGACATTGCGATAAAAAGTTCCGTCGCGTACTCGATCATAAAATAGCGTGGCCTTAAATTTTTGCAGGAATGCTTCCTTTTCTGCTTCGAAGCCTCTGGAAGGAAAAGACACATAGGCGTCGATCAAATGAGGCGTAAAGGGAATGTTCGGGAAGCGTTCCGCCCAAATCGGCTGAGTTAAAGGCATTGGAATTTCAAAAATATGATAGACAGCGCAATGATTGGAGGCTTCAGAATTATACAGATGCCAATCGGCGGGGATGTCGATTTCTCGTTCAGGGTTTATTTCAATCAAAATGTCGATGTCCGAACCGAGTTTGGCCATTTTGCCATGTACAAATGGTGCGTGATAGCGGCCTAAATCATTGCGGGTCACCGATCCCATTACGTAGACTTTATCGACAGCGCCGTAGGCTGCGACTTCCTGACGTAGTACCGCATCAATCTGGGTTTTTAGGGAGCGCTGATCGATTTCGGCAATGACTTCTTTCGTGGGTTTCACAAATGCTAACTCCAGGGGCGCCAGTAGATTAGCCCATTTTGCGTATAAGGCCTCGGCATCGATTTTTCCCTTAGATACTTTAGAGAGATATGGAAAAATTACTTGCTGATTATCCTCTATATATAGCCAGTTTTGAGGATCAATATCGACTGTTAGTGGTTGATCATTTTTGAGGGCGTAATAAACATCAAGCACCTGACATTTAATTAGATTGAGTTTATTAGCTTGAATTGATTTTCCCAGTCGAGATAGGTAATCAACCAGTCGTTCGGTGCTACGATAACCGCGGAAGCGCCGATAATCGAGAGCTTTATGTTGCTTGGTCGATTTTACAATCACTTTAAGTTGTTTGCCGATAAGCGTATCAGTCTCTTTACCGCTTCCTTGAGTAAAACCAATAGTGTTCAGGATCGATTTGATTTTAGGTAAGTGGTAGGGCGGGGTTGCGATCGCTAATATTTGGCCGGGGACATTACCTTTGTCCGGGATAAAATCAACCTCATTGGCTTCAAGTAATTCGAGCACTTCATCATAGGTTTCGGCGTAAGCGCCGTTAATATCCAGGGAATTAAATAAGTCAGTAATTTTAGCGAAGTCGTCTTTGTCAATTAATAGCTTGTAGTTTCGGTAGTGAAAGTGATAGCCATCGGTACATTCTTCTAGTGAAAAACGTTGTGGATGATATTTAACTTCGGCTTTAAGTTTCGATTCGGTCCAGATTCGTACATCTTCCTGATTCGAATTTGGCAGTTTTCCATCTTGATAATTTTTTTGCTGAATGATGCTCAGCAATTCCATAGATTGTTTGAAAAAAGTATTGGTAAAATCTTCAAACTCGCTTCGGCTCAATTCGATGCGCAAATCACGATAATGGATGTGGATATTTTCTTCCATATCCAAGAAGAAGTTGTTATATCGCTGTGATTTTAAGATCTTGCCCCGATAGAGAATTTTCTTAATGACGCCCATGAGTATTTCCTAAAATTAGTAGATTTTTTTCAAGCAATTATAGTGCTTAGTGATGTGAATGAAATAACTTGAGTAACTTAAATTTCGTAATTGTTGAGATACCCTTAATATAACTCGCCATTGATGAGTTTTCCCTGCGCATCAATGAACGGCTGTTGGGAGGCTTATTTATGTTTTTTTGGTTTTTCAGACTTTTACGAATTACTGGACTCGTTAATCTACTGACCCTTCAATTTTACTTTTTTGCGAAAAATTACCGTCATATTATTGATTAAATTATTTATTCTGATTAGCTATACCAGTTGAACCTTTTTAGCATTTATCATCATTCACTATTAAGGTTGATCTAACGTATTTTCAATCTAATCCAAAGAACTTAACATCAACAATAATGACCAAGGAAATTCTTATGCCATTTTTAAAGCATACCCGCAGTCAAATCACCCTCGATTTAAAATACCCAGCCCTAGTCATGCTGTGTGCACTCTATAGCGCCTCCGCATGGTCCAATACCCTTAATGTCAATAATCTTTTAGACAACGCACTGGCCGGAGATGGTGCTTGCACCTTACGAGAAGCCATCAATAACGCCAATACAAATAGCGACAGCACAAGAGGAGATTGTGCCGCAGGTAGCGGTGTCGCCGTTGATACCATTGGTTTCAGCCTTAATGGCTCCGTTTTACTCAATAGTACTTTGAGTGTCAGCGATGCAGCAGGCCTTACCCTTGATGGCGCAACCCAGAGTGTCATCCTGAGCGGCAATAACGCTGTGCGGGTAATTAAAGTAAACACAGGGGCTGCACTTACGCTGCAAAACCTAACCGTTACCAATGGCTTCGACAATAGTGGTTTCACTATCGGTGGAGGCGCTGGTATTTATAATCAGGGTAGCTTGACCCTTATGGGTAGCACACTCACGGCCAACCGTACCAGAAGTAATGGCGGAGGGCTTGCGAATGTCGGCGGCATAGCCACCCTCATCAACAGTACCTTTTCTAATAACAGCGCATTTTTCGGCGGTGCTATTTCAAATAGTAGCGGCAGTACGTTGAATGTCTTACATAGTTCTATTGTCGGCAACAATGCGGTAACTCCCCTTTGCACTGGTATTTGTACGCTTTCTCTTGCTGACGGTGGCGGCATCTACAATGGCGGATTAAATGGCGCACTCAATTTGGACAATAGTATCGTGGCAGGAAACAATATGATTGTGGAAACGCCTACCACGAATAATCTATCACCCTCTGACCTCACTGGTCTCGTAAACAGCGGCAGCAGTAACAATATCATTGGTAGTGCCAACGGCTTTGGTGGAATATTGAGCGGCATTGGTGGCAATATTATTGGTATAGAGGTAAGTACGATACTCAATACTACTCTGACCAATAACGGCGGCCCTACCCAAACCTTGGCGCTGCTTCCGGGCAGTCCGGCTATTGACGCAGCCCTCACTGCCAAATGCGCAGTCACGGATCAGCGCGGCGAGGCGCGTCCACAAGGCCTAGGCTGCGATATCGGCGCTTTCGAAGTGCTTGTGCCAACGGCGGATTTAGCAGTGACTGGAACTGTCACCCCCAATCCGGTCATGGCACTCGATGGACTCATTACTTGGAGTATCACCGTCAGCAACAAGGGTACCGCCAATGCTAGCGGCGTAAAACTTGTAGATACTCTGCCGACTTCCGGTTTAACGTCGCTCTCGGTTACCGCTTCGCAAGGCGGTTGTGGCCTGCCCGTGAGTGGCGTGATCAGTTGTAATCTAGGCAGTATTGCGAACTCTGGCAGCGCAACCGTTACACTTAAAGGCATCGCAACGACTGCCGGAACGCTGACTAACCAAGTCAAGGTCAGTGGCGATCAAGCTGACAATACGCTTGCCAATAACACCGCTACGCAAACCAACACAGTGCAAGCCTTACTCTGTAACGGCTTGAAACCCACTATCGTCGGCAGTCTCGGCGCAGATACTATTAGAGGCACCAAAGGGCGTGACATCATTCACGGCTTAGGCGGCAACGATACAATCACTGCAGGAAATGACAACGATATTATTTGTGGCGGAGATGGCAATGACCTGTTAAAAGGCGAAAGCGGCAACGATACGCTGGACGGTGGTGCAGGAACAGATAACTGCGACGGCGGCAGTGGCACCGATACGGCAGCTAATTGCGAAGTTAAAACCTCAATTCCATAAACCTAGCTGGCTCTGATGAGGTAACGGGCTTATGTCCGTTACCTCATCAATCTTACGAATACTAATTCAAATGCGCTGCAAGCGCCGCGATCACCTGCTCGGCACTAATATTACGTGTGCATTCAAACATCCGTGGCGTATCCTTATGATCGGGGCACCATTGCCAATCCCCTGCATCCAAGGGATGACGATTAAAGCAGCCGCTACAATCATCAGGATTGGCGCTAATTCTTAGCATGTCGTCCACTTCCGTGTACGGATATGAAAAGCCGCTGATAACACAAGTTTTACAACCCACAGCCCATGATAGCCAGCTCAAACCACTGCCAACGCCGATGAATAGCTTAGCGTGTCGCAGATAATTAATCACCACACCAATATCCCCTGGGGGGAGCAAAATTACGCCCGGTGGAGCTTGGTTGCCCATATAGTGCATGCCTTCTCTGGACAGTAATACAACCTCATAACCACACTGTTTTAAGTAGGCGACGAGTTCTGCCCATCCTCTAGGATTGTTCCAATATTTAGCTTGCGCAGTGGAATGCACAGCGATACAGATATACTGACCTGGAATGGGTTTGCCGAGATCACGGTCAGTTAACCGTGGGCGGGTCGGGAGATAAGGGAGCCCTAAAATATCGGCGGCCGATTCGCCTAAGGCTTGCATTCGAAAATTTCTAAAATTTTTATTAAAATCAATCTGGCCGGATGGCAGGTAAAACCAGCCGATTCGATACATGGCGTATAAGTTGTGGACCGCTTCGCCCGGTTCCACAAATTCGATAGCAGGATACTGCGCCTGAAATAGCGCATTCATGAAGGTTGAGCAGATTAGTTGACAGTCATGACGGCGTTGAAAGTCTTCCAACGCCTGAAACCAAGCTATCGTATCGCCCAGCGCTTTTGATTCAAGTGCAATATACACGCGTTTTTGCTGGCAATCATAAAGATGTGTGAACACTAGCTGGTGATCTTTAAGCCTAATAACATTAATTTGCCACGGCGTGAAATATTGACGAGCCGTCCTGACCCAATGATTGGTACGAATCTCCGCCTGATGCACTATTTCATGAGTGCGGGTGTCGATAAACTGCACAAGATAGCTTTCATCGATGCTGCCGGTAATTTCAACAAAAGCACCATCCACAAAACTGAAGTGGCATAAATTCGCCACCGCTACCGGCAGATGGCGAGATTTTGCTTGACGAGATGTTTTCAAGCCCATGCTATTCAAAAAGGCAGTCGGCTATTGTTGACCTAATACGCCGACACTGGATAAGTCGTTCGCTTGTAAGAGTTTATCATCATTGATATCTTCAGCTTCGTTATATGCGCAAGCATTAGCACTGGAGGGATTAACGGCTGTTACTTTCCAGCGACTGCCACTGTTATCACCTGCTAAGGCCATAACCACATGATAATAGCCGTTGAATGCTGAATTTCTAATGTCAACACACGGCATCACCAACAACTTTTCTCCAAAATCTGCAATGACCTTGCGGAAATGACCCGATGTACCTGAAGTACCCGAAGTTCCACTCGATCCCGAGGAGCTAACACTGGACAAGCCAGTGGTTTGTAAAATATCATGCACATTCACTTGTTCAGGACTACAAGTTCCCGTACTAGAAGTACTTACTTCTTTTACCGACCAATCAATACCGCTGTTGTCTCCAGATAAGCCAAAGGCAACATTGTAATGACCAGCAAGTACTGAATTTTTCACTTCAACGCAAGGTACAATTAACAAGCGGCTGCTAAAATTAGCCAATACTTTTTGATTTAGATTGGCTGCTCCAAAGCTTCCTGAGGTCCCTGTTGAACCAGAAGTCCCTGATGTGCCTGTTGTACCGGACGTGCTTGAAGATCCAGAAGTCCCTGATGTGCCTGTTGTACCGGAGGTGCTTGAAGATCCAGAGGTCCCTGATGTGCCTGTTGTACCGGACGTGCTTGAAGATCCAGAGGTCCCTGATGTGCCTGTTGTACCGGACGTGCTTGAAGACCCCGCAGTCCCTGAAGTTCCCGTTGTGCCGGACGTGCTTGAAGACCCCGCAGTCCCTGATGTGCCTGTTGTACCGGAAGTCCCTGACGATCCAGAAACACCTGACGTATCGGTGGAACCAGTATCATCAGCACCATTTTTTGCAAATCCCGGTGCACTGACCACCAATGCTCCGGTTAGAAGTAAAGTAGCATGTTGGATAGTTTTAATTTTCATAAATAGTTCCTAAAGGGCGTTAAACAATTAACCGTTTGTTTTTTAAGTTTAAAGAATAATAGTGCATGTTTATAGCGAGTCGATGTTAAAATTTTCATTTGATAGCTTAAACCAAAATCACGCATTTTTCCGAATGATTGTTGCTTAGTCCGAAAAATGTACTTGTAAATGCCTGAATAATGCGAAAAGGTTCATCGAATTTTTAAAAGTATGTTATCTGCCTTTATTAATTGAAGTCCCTACTCAAACCCAATACCTTCTTATAAGCTAGTCATGACAAATAATCCGTGCGTTGCGGTTCCTCATTTTTTAAGCTCAAGCATTCATATGCTTTTTAGTAGCCTCTGCAGCGTAGTATTGGCTCTCGGCAGCGCCTCTAGTCTAGCTGATTTCCATGGTACTCTAACCGCCACTACGAATAACGCCGAACGCTGGTTTAGCAAAAGCGACAATAAAGTTGCACTCATTGCAAATATTGACTATGAACACAACTCATGATTTTATGTAGGTAGTTCTGCTTCTAATGTTGATTTTGAATTTAATGAAGTTGAGCAACAAGCCGCGCATGTTGAAATAACCCCTTATCTGGGTTGGACTGTGGCATTGCCCAATCAGTGGCGTTTCGATTTACAATGGACGGGTTATCTTTACGATGGGCAAATATTTGGTCATGATGCGGATTATCATGAGTTTTATGCCTTCTTGCACTATCAGGATCTATTGACTGCCAGGATATCCGCAGTCCCTGATTATTATGGTCTGGGTGGGTATGGGCTGGATTATGCCATCACCGGCCGTTATTCAATCACCGATGCCTTACAGTTTTCTGCCAGTTTTGGTTACGCTTATATGCAACCGGTCTTGGGTTCGGATTATCCGTATTGGAATATCGGCTGCATTTATGGGTATAAATTTGTTAAGTTGTCGCTGTTCTACATGGATTCATCCGAAACTTTCATTTCAAAAATGGCGGAAGAAAAACATGATCTGTACAATCCGGCAAAGTTGGATGCGACCGCCGTTTTCTCAATTTCAGTGGGATTTTAAAAAATCCGTGAACCTTTTTGTACCGACTTGGAATAAACCTAACGAAATATTCATTATTTTGTTAAATGTTTAATTCCACATGTCATTATCAGTAGCCACGCCCTTGAATAACGATACTCAACCTAATCAAACACTGCGGGAAATCGAGTTGATAGCGCGGCTATGCTTAAGCGATGAAAAAGCGCTAGAATTGTTATACCGTGAATATTACGGCCGCTTGTTTCGGTTTATCAGTCGCATAACACGACAAGAAGCGCTTATTGACGAAGTTATCAATGATGTTATGTGGGTAGTTTGGGAAAAAGCCGCAACCTATAATCAAGATTGCAAACCGTCCACTTGGATTTTTGGTATCGCGTTCAATAAAACCCGGCAAGCGGTACGTAACCAGACTTTTCAGGAAGAAGAATCTTTAGAATTGATTGAAGAAAACAGTGCCGCCTTAAGATATGAGGATGTCGGCTTACAACAATTGGAAATGGACGATTGGCTCGATTCGGCTTTCGACCAGCTTTCCTTTGAGCAACGGACTGTCATAGAATTGACTTATTTTCAGGGCTTGCATTACTGTGAAATTGCTGAATTGATGGGATGTCTTGAAAATACCGTCAAAACCCGTATGCACCACGCCCGTAAAAAACTGGCTACGCTTTTAAATTAACACCGGGTATAAAACGACGGAGCAACACTAAATAATTGCCTTTACACCCGCAGGAGACCTTAATATGAAATCCGTTCAGAGCGATCCCTATTCTACCCACCAAGAGGTACAGTTGTTGCTGCCTTGGTATGTTAATCATTCGTTACAGGGCGCTGAACTTAGACAGGTGGAAGAGCATCTGAATGTTTGCCTGATGTGTAAACGTGAAAGTATCATATTGCAAAAATTCGCCAAACGGGTAAATCAAGCCCTTCCTCTGCATATGTCAGAACAGGCCGCGTTCACCGAACTGAAAAATCGCCTGCATCAAACATCCCAAACTAGACAGCCGCAGACTGAGCCAACGCTTGCAAACTTTACCCGACCTAAAACTACTAAAACTTTGGCCCTGCCACCGAGGGCTTTACTACGGCCTGCGTGGGCGCTGGCGGCAGTATTCGTTTTGACATTGATTGTTTCAAGCTATTTCAAGCTTAATCAAATGCTAAGCAATGATTACCGCACCTTATCCGAAGCAAGCTTGGTAAACCCGAACCGCTACGACCTCCATCTGGTTTTTGCGGACAACACCACGTCCATGCAAATTCAAACGATACTGACGCCTCTAGCAGGCCGGATTATTGGGATTCAGACCGAACAAGCGGTGCATACCGTTCGTTTTGAGCAAATTGAGTCTAAAGAGGACTTTATCAACCGGCTTGCCCAATTGAAAAAAAATCCACACATTATTTTTGCTGAACCTGCTTTTAGTTTATTGACGCCAACAAATACCGAGAGCGTGCACAAATGAAATACTTACTGCCATTGTTATTCGTTGGCATGTGCTGGATGATGTCCGCGTCTTCTCAAGCTCAGCAAGCACCCGCCGACCTACCGGATTTAGCCGAACTGCTACAAAATGCAGAAGATGATCATATTATAATGCTGGGGTTTTCCGATCAAGCACTTAACAGTATTCCAGCCTCCGCTGCCGCGAATTTTTACCGCCAACGAGGCGCATACCAAAGTTCTTCCTGGAGTCAGCGCATGACTGATCAAATTGCGGAGGATTATCACTTAAAAAAGCTTACCGAATATTCCATGACGGAAGTGGGTTTGCATTGTGCGGTTTATCAAGTACCCTCAACCGTATCAGTGCCCGAAACCTTGCTGAAGTTAACCCAGGATGAGCGCCTTGAAATCGTACAGCAAATGCACCTGTATCATACCCAAGCGCATCAGTACAATGATCCCTACTTTAAATTGCAGACCAACCTGCAGCAAATGTTCATTGATCAGGTGCATACCAATACCACCGGACGCGGTATTACCATAGCGATGATTGATACCGGTGTAGCGCTCGACCACCCCGATCTAGAGGGACAAATTATAAGCAACGAAAATTTTGCTAACGCTATTTCCACTAGTTTTTCCAGCGACAAACACGGCACAGCCGTTGCAGGAGTTATGGTCGCAAAAAAAGATAATGACACAGGGATAACAGGGATTGCCCCTGATGCCAAACTCATCGCCCTAAAGGCTTGTTGGCCGGATCAAAGTCATGCGATAGCCTCCTTATGTAACAGCTTTACCTTAGCCCTAGCGATCAATGCCGCCATTAAAGCTAAAGTCAACATTCTGAATATGAGTCTGGCCGGTCCTAGCGATCCTTTATTAGCGATTTTATTAAATAAGGCAATCGAAAAAGGCATTATTGTGGTCGCAGCTAAAGCGAATGATGCCAATTTCGATTTTCCTGCATCGCTCAAAAATGTGATTGCGGTTCAATCCTTAACGGACCCCCAACCGGCGCATTATTCTTCCACTTTTTTGGTCACTGCGCCCGGTGAAAAAATTCTTACCACCTTGCCAGAAGGCACCTATGACTTTATCTCCGGCAGTTCGATAGCTGCCTCCGAAGTTTCTGGGGTTATCGCCTTATTATTGGAGCTGAAATCAGACTTGACCTCCCGAGAAGCCCTGTCGATATTGCAAAAATCAGCTGTACCTCTCAAAACCGGTACGTTGAGGGCAATTAATGCTAAAACAGCGATTTTGGCGTTGTGTGAATTAACAACCTGTCCCCAAGAAGTGCTTAGTTTGGCATTAGTCTCTTACCAGTCTAATCGTACAATTATTGACATGAGCTTGTCTCTCAAGCAGGAGCAACAAGGGCTGGCAGGATATTAAAATCTGTAGCATAAACACATGCAGAGCGAGCTGTTCGGCCTAGTTTGGTCAGGTAAAATCGATAAGTGCCAGAGGCGCGTTTGATTAGTTAATTTCGGTAACTCGCCCTGTTGCGTAAGAGGACCCTCAAATGTTTGACCTATAAGTCGATCAATACGATGCTCTTATCTTGACCAAAAGAAAGGCGAATCGAAAATGAGAAAATATCAAAGTTTGAGTCATAGCCAGTGGGAATGTAAATGTTCGGTGGTGATTATCCTGAAGCCGAGATGTAAAGCTATGGTTGGGTAAAATAGATCATCTCTCTTGTAAAAGCAAGTGATTGTAAAATAATACAATTGCAATAATTTTGTAAAAAGAGGACTATATTGCAGGTGAAGACTTCAAAACTTCACCTCATAAATAATCATAAATTTATAAATTAGAAGTTTTACTAATTAAAACGGGAAACAACACTATGACCAAAGAAGAATTATTGTCAAAAATCCAGGTTACAATAGACGAACAACAAGCAAAGCTAGAATCACTAAAAGCAAAAGCATTAGATGAATCGAACGAAGCAATCGAAGACGTTCGTGCTGCGATTGCCGACTTGGAACCCAAGTTAGATCAAGCAAAAGCTAAAGCTCAGGAAATTGCAGAACATGCTGATGATGCCTGGGATGAGGTTAAAGACTCAGTGGAGGAAGGTTGGAATGAAGCAACCGCAAAATTAGAAGAAGGCTGGAACAGTTTAACCTCGACAGTAAAATCGTTTTTCTCTTAACAATGAATAAAATACTAATGATAATATCCATATTTCATTGGTAAATTAAGTTTATGAAAAGCTCGGAAGTAGTTGCAAACCTTTAATTTGAAATTTCTTCTGAGCTTCAAAATTTCCACCAATTTAAAATTAGCCTCAAATTTATTTTTTTGCCGCTGCAGAAAAGGTATCGCACTTCGCAATATCTCCGCTTTCCATTCCTTTACGAAGCCAAAAAGTGCGTTGCTCCGATGATCCGTGAGTAAATGATTCTGGACTTATCCGTCTTCCGGCTCGTTTCAACAGGCGGTCATCTCCTATTGCAGATGCGGCCCGGAGGCCTTCATTAACATCGCCAGGTTCCAAAAGACTACGATATTTATCAGCATAATGAGCCCACACTCCCGCAAAACAATCCGCTTGTAATTCTAACAAGACCGATAGAGCATTAGCTTGAGCCGCACTGGTACGACTTTGCAAGGCATTGACTTTGCCGGATATACCCAAGAGATTTTGCACATGATGACCGACCTCGTGGCTGATAACATAGGCTTGAGCGAAATCGCCCGGAGCCCCCAATTGATCTAATTCACGGAAAAATCCCAGATCGAGGTAAACTTTTCTATCGCCTGGACAATAGAAAGGCCCCGTAGCTGCGGAATTATATCCGCATGCGGATGAAACTTGATCGGAAAACAAAACCAGTTTTGGCATTTGATATTGCATGCCCCGGCGAGTAAAAATCGCGGTCCAGGTGTCTTCGGTATCCGCCAATATGGCGGATACAAATCGCGCGGACTCATCGGTGACAGGTGTTTGGCCGGAAGATACTACGGGTGTCGAACTGCTCCCAATAGACCCTTGTGATAACAGCGCTAATAGTTCCAAAGGGTTTTCTCCCAATACGACCCCTATTAGCATAACGACCACCAGCATTCCTCCGCTGAGTTTAATTGATGACCCACCGAGACTCCCATCACGACGATCTTCAACGTTATCGCTTTGTCTACCTTTTTTCCACAACATAATGTTTACACGCCAAAACTGGAGGTCAGAAATGATAAATATCCAGATTCATTGCTAAGTGAAGCTGAAAATTACGGGTGCTTAAGTTTATGGAATACGTAAATGTTGGCCCGGAGAAATATGATCAGGGTTGCTTAAAATATCACGATTCGTATTAAAAATTTGTTGCCATTGATTGCCATCGTTGTAGAACTGTTTAGCAATTTTAGAAAGTGTATCACCACTGACTACGGTGTAGGTTCGAACGGATGAAGCCGCCGAAGATACCGATGAAGCTGCCGACGCTGCGCCTGTATTGACAGGAGTTGCGGTAGTGTTTGGTGCTTGTTGTTCCTCGTGGTCATTATTGCCAAAATAAGACGCCGCGGCTTTCGCTGCTACTACGGCTCCTACACCCCCAAGAAGTACTTTGCCCCAGGTTGCAAGATCACTTGATTCAGGCGCCTTGCCGTCTGGTGTCAATTTATCGACTATCGAGGGTAAAATTTGCGAAAGCACTGATGCACCTTGAGACTCAGGAATACCAGCCTCTTGAGCAAGAGTAGCAATCTGGTCTTTGCCCAATATACTCGTCAGTTGATCGGGGGATATGCTTTTGTTTTCTCCTGTGCCAACCCAGGACGCGGCAAGATCGCCCAAGCCTGATTGTTGGAATTTATTAACTAAGGAACGAGCACGAAATAAATTGAGCAAGTAGTCGGTGCAATGCGGTAAAGTTAACAAACTAAAACATTGCCTAAAAATTGACAATTGCACCTCTCTTACTCAGCAGAAATTGAAAAACAAATGCAAAAAGTGTTCGATCGTTTATCTGAAAAAGATAAGCGTGTGTATGCGGGGATTGAAGCATTAAAATTTCCTTATGGCGGCATCAGCTATATTGCTCAACTGTTTTCCTGTTCTCGCAATACCATTCAGCGAGGGATAAATGATCTGAATGAGACGGTCACTATCCTCAAAAAACGGGATAGAAAAGCGGGCGGCGGTCGAAAACAAGTTATTAAAAAACAAACGGATATTAATGACGTGTTTCTGTCTATTTTAAAAGAGCATACGGCAGGCGACCCAATGGATGAAACTAAAAAATGGACTAATTTGACCTGTGCCAAAATTGGTTCTTTATTGGCTGTAGAGGACTTTAAAGTCAGTCGCAATATTGTCAGAAAATTATTAAAAAAGAATGATTATGTGAAGCGTAAGGCCTTGAAAAAGAAAGCGGCTGGCGGGCATGTGAATCGTAACGCCCAGTTTGAGAATATCGCTAAATTGAGAGCTTTATTTATGACTGCGGGCAATCCTGTCATCAGCATGGACTCCAAGAAAAAGGAGCTGATAGGTAATCTGTATCGCGATGGCAAGGTCTATACCACTAAAACCGTTGAAGTTTATGATCATGATTTTCCCTCATTAGCCGAAGGAGTTGGCGTGCCGCATACGCTTTATGACATAGCCCGCAACGAAGCCTATGTCAACATTGGGACGAGTCGTGACACCAGCGAGTTTTCCTGTGATTCGATTCGCCACTGGTGGAACACCTATGGCAGCCTTTACTATCCTCTGGCAACATCCATTTTATTGCTGACGGATGGCGGCGGCAGTAACTCCTCCAGACACTATATTTTCAAGCAGGATTTGCAGGCTTTGGCGAATGAAATAGGCATTAAAATACGGATAGCGCATTATCCGCCGTATACATCTAAATGGAATCCTATTGAGCATCGAGTATTCCCTCATATTACTCGTGAATTATCCGGCATGATTTTAACCAGCCATCAATTTATGAAAGAGTTAATAGAGAAGACCACAACAAAAGCAGGATTAAAAGTCTTTGCCTGTATTTTTAACAAGGTTTATGAAACGGGCAGAAAAGTTGCAGAGGGATTTAAAGAATCGATGCGAATTGTATTTGATGAGTATCTGGGGCAATGGAATTATACTGCCATTCCTGAAGCGTCAATTTTATAAGTTGCTCAAGTTATTTCGTGCTCGTTCCTAAGCCATCTACCCCGCCCATTGTTTGCAAAATTGTCAGCGCGCCATTCAATAAATTCTGGCTTTGGATTTCAGTTTCCCCTGAAGTATTTGTTGTTCCAATGGCGGATTTGAGTATTTCTGTGAAAAGGCTCATAGACTATCTCCAAATGAAATTCACATTGATAAAAAACGTAAGATACTTAGTTCAATAATTCTGGCGGGATATTACCACCGTTCTGGGCAAGTTTTTGCAATACGGTCTTATGCAGCCATATATTCATTTGGGCGGATTCACCCATTGCCTGAGCTGGACAACCTAGTTCTGTTGCTAGTTCTTTGCGTGCAGTTAAACTGCTGTCAAGTCCAAGCAATTTTAACAAATCGACAATCGAAACTTTCCAGTTAAGTGTTTCTGCGTTGGAAGCTGCTAGGCTCTCCAGTTTAGTAACGACATCGACCTCGGTAATTGCAGCGGCAGAAGTTGAAGCAGGATCGGGAGCAGATTGGCTAACACTAGGCGTTTCCGCTGCGGCAGCACTAGGGATGCCCAGTTTTTCAAGAATGGAATTAAACAGACTCATGATTGGTCCTTAAAGGTATATGGAGTGGTAGTAGTAATTTTGCATGGTGGAAGTAAACAATTCAACTCATACAGAAATTGTGAGTATTTACCGTTAGTCATTATGTATATGACATTTTGACTAAACAGAAGCCTAACATATTTCAAAATGCGCACACAAACCTTTTCGGCGATTTAGGAATGAAAATAAAATAACTTAAACAATCAATATTTTTGAGGAACAGCACGATAATTGTACTTGGGCAAAATCAGATTTTGCGACATACAAGATTGCATCGACAATCTTCTTTTTAGAGGTATTCACCATGAGTTTAACAAAAATTACTAGAATCAAATATACAGGTCTCTTTCTCTTGTTGATGGGTTGTCTGATGGCTTGTTCGACATTGCCTAACCAGGTCGAGCCGGATATTAAATCTGAGCCATTGCCGATAATTTCATCAGTGAATGGTTGGCGAACAGTCCGTTTTCAGATTCGCTGGCAACTCGATCAAGAACCCGAATGGTATATTGATACCATGCTGGCGGGTGAAATTATTGCGCCGGTTTTAGCAAGTAATGCCGGTAAACAGCTTAGGTTTTGGCGAGTCCATCGTCGGGCAAAGCATGATCCAACGGGGCATGCGTTTAGTTTTATTTTTTATACCCATAACAAAAATGCCAGCGATATTTACAACGCCATTAGCGGTAATCCTACCCTTGCTCAGTGGCAACGTGAAGGTAGAATCGCCAATATCCAATATGACGATTTAACGCATAATCAGCAACCAAATATCGAAGATACGAGTGATAAGAGTTGGCCATTGGAGATTCAAAAAACTTGGCCAAGTTTTATGATGGGATCGAGTCGTATGTGGTTGGACTTAATTGCGGAAATTAAAGTGATCAATCCGCAAAAAAAAGATAGCCTGGAGCACTATTATCAGGAAATCCAACAACAAATCACCTTGTTGTGGCAGGAAAATGGCCAACATGCCTGGCTACATCATTTAAACGCCTTATATGGATACAGTCCTCTGGCAATCCATTTTTGATCATCAGTTTATTTGTCAAAGCGTTAATCGGCGATTTGACCAACGTGCTGTGCAATTTGACGTGAGGCCAGATCTAATGCCGATTGATAGCAATCTACTGCCTGATCTTTATTTTGCTGGCGATAGTGAACGTCACCTAACAATTGATAGGCTTGGACCGTTGGTTCTTCGGAGATGCTTTTGGCAAGATACTGCTCGGCTTGCAAAAATTCGCCTTTTTTATAATACAAACGTCCAAGGATGCAGTGCAATAAAGGATCATGAGGATGGGCGGGCAGCCAGCGTTCGGCAATGGTTAATTGCTGATTAATATTTTCGGAGTCCACCAGCCCAAAGAGTGCTAATAAGGTGGGATTCCATTTTGCACTTAAAGCTTGAATTAATTCGGCTTCAATCTGTGGCGCGGCTTTGGCGTCAATCATTGCGGCAAAATAGATGGCCGCAATGCCGGGCATGCTCTTGATGTGCTGAGGTATCGAATCCCACAAGGTTTGAATTTGTTCGCTATTACCGGAGGCGGCAACTTCTTTCAGTTGCATGCTTAGCACTTCGGTTTCGAGTAATTTGATATCCGCTTCCATTAATATTTTTTGCTCATTTAGAACCGGCAATAATTTGCGCAGCCCCTCCCAGTCACCAGCTTTCTTGTAGGCCTGATGCAAGAGTTTCAGGACACTGGCATGGGTTGGATTAATCGAATGCAAACGGGTTAAGGTTTCCAAGGCTCGATCAAATTGATTTTCAGCGAGATTCAATTCTGCTTCGGTCAAACCGACCACTATGTCTGAGCCAGGTGCCTGACGGGTCGCCTGACGTAGATATTCATCCCGTTTTGCTAAGGCGCCTCGTGACTGTGCGGCTCTGGCTGCGGTCAGATAGTGAAGTAAAGGGGCGCCGCTTTGCGAGGCATGTTTAATCAGGATATTTTCGGCTTTTTCCCAATTACCTTCAGCAGCATCAACTAAGCCTGCGATTAATGCTTGTTGAGAGCGATTAAAGTTAATGTTTTTCCGTTTTGCTTTAAGCCGGGCGGGAGAATTTAAGGTCCAGCCAAGCACTCTTACGATGCCATAAGCCGCGACAAAGCTGATGGCGAGCACAATGACAAAGAAAACCACCGAGGTTTCGATTGACCAGCCATTGATGCCGATTAAGACAAATCCGGGATCGTCTAGTTGTCCTAACCATCGATAGCACCAGAACATTAAGAGTCCAACAACTAGTGGGATGCTCAGCATCAATAAAATCTTCTTCATTATGCTATCTCTTATTGTTTGACGGGATTCGAGGTGTCTTTAGGTGTGGTCTCCAGCGGTACCGGAATCGTTTGCGGTTCTGGTACCATTTCAGCTTTTGGTTCAGATTTTATTTCGGGCGCAGTTGCTGAGGCTGGGGCGGGCGTTTGTGTTTGGGCCGCGCCTGTTTTTTTATCGGGCTCTATAGGTAAAATTGGCAAGGTCTTATCAGTATCTTTGCGCGACTTGGTAATATTTTTCAACAGTTTAAGAGATTCGCTGATTACAGGAAGTTGGCTGCGAATTTTAATGCTTTGTAATTCATCCAGTGCTTTCAGGAAATCCTTGCCTTGAGCATTCATGGTAAAGTTTTCGTTGAGCCATTGTTTCGCGTCATCAATACTGGAGTTATACAGCGCTTCATTTTGTTGCAACAGGGCCATTTTAATTAACTCTAATCTGATTTTGAGTTGTTGGAGGATGAATTGCACCTCTTCGTGGCCAATAATACCTTCTATAGGTTTGGATGAATGCCTGATTGAAACGTAGCCTTTCATATTTTGAAGGGTTTGATCTACCCAGTCATGCTCGTGCTCGTGATCATGAGTATGTTCGGATGCTTTGGCAGGGGCGTTTTCACTGGTATCAGTTTGAGCTTCGTGTTTACCCACATAAGGTAAAAACAAGGTGAGTTGGTTTACCGTTTGTTGCAAGGCATTAATTTTTGAGTACATGCCCACCATATCGAGGGGTTTGATATTATCTAAAGCCTCGATTTCCTTGACGATTTGATCTCTCACTTTAAAGAGCGCCACATCGTCACTGTCACGGAGTCTTGAATCTGCCGATTCCAGGGCTTGTTTAGCCGCTACAGTATCGCCGATCAAGTGAAGGCGCTCATTGGCAATACCCAATAGATATTCGGCATCGGCGATCAGCCAATCACTGCGGGTTTTCCCCAGTAAACGTTGAATCTGGTCGATAGAGTTTTTTAATTCTGTGCGGGTGAGTTCCAGTTTTTCAGAGTAAAGTTTGGAAAAATCATCTAAGGCCTGATTGAAATGCTGATCTTTGCCACTCGAATCTTGTTGAACATTGGCGAGTTGAGACTGGATTGCGGCAATTTGGGTCTGGTAGCCACTGATTTGCTCAGTCAACTCCATGACCTGTTGATCTTTTTTGTTGAGTTCGTTGGCAAGTTTAAGCGCAAGTTCTTGTTGATGCCCTCTATGCTGTAAGTCGAGATAAAAAATAATACCGCCATAGCCCAGTAAGATAAAGATAGCCACAAGACTAAGCCATAAGCCCTTGCGCGAGCTGCGGCGTTGATTTGACTGTGCTTCGTTGTCCGGTTGTTCTTTGCTCAATTCAGCCACATTATTCTCCACTTACTAAACGTATTATTTTTTTTACAACTGCCGAGTCACTAGGACCGTCACTAAGCGCAATATGCTTAAATCCCAACGATTTGGCTTGTTGAAGCAGTCTTTCGCTGATGACAATCAAGGGGATTTCTAAGACACGACTCCGAAGTTGTTCGGTATTTAACTTTTGCGCAAGACTGGTCAGAATCTCACCGCTGCTAATGGTAATATAATCTACGTTGTTATTTTCAATTAATTTTCTTAACGCGTCGGGCTGAAGATCTGCGGAAATTCTTTGGTAAACTTCCAGATACTCAACATTGGCGCCTCGAGCGCGAAACGTTTCCGCTAACAGTTCTCGTCCTCCCTGACCCCTAATACAAACGATTCGCTGTCCTTTGAGATCTTGAAACTCTGGCAGGGCTAACAACGCTTCGCTGTTAAAGCCTTGGCTTGGGGTGGCGTTGACTTTACAGCCATGAGTAGCTAATGCGTTTGCGGTGGATTGACCAATAGCGGCGAGTCGAGTTGTTTGGCACAGTTTTTCAAGTTTTGTGCCGAGCGCTTTAAATGCGTAGTTTACGGCGTTTACGCTGATAAAAATAAGCCAATCCGCTTTAGCGGAGGCCGACTCCAGGTGACCGATGTGTTCATTAGTCAGTATCAAGGGTTTAATCTCTATTAACGGTAGCAAAATGGTTTGAATACTTTGTTGCTGGAGCAACTTGCATAATGCCTCGGCCTGTTGCTTGGGTCGGGTCACAATTACCGTGGTCACTGGTGTAACTCGTCAAGGATGGATGCTGCACCTTGTGCTAACAGTTGTTCGGCAATGACTAAGCCAATCGCTTCGGCGCGATCCGGCGTGTCACTTGCCTCGGCTCGAAATAGTTGACGCCCATCGGGTCGACCGATTAGGCCGCGCATGAAAATTTGACCATTGTGTAACTGAGCAAAACCTGCAATGGGTACCTGACAGCCGCCGTTTAATCGGCTATTCATGGCGCGTTCGGCTAAGACGCAGACACCCGTTTCCGGATCATGCAAGGTGGCAACCAGTGCATTGATTTCCGAGTCATTGGTGCGGCATTCAATGCCGATTGCACCCTGTCCAATGGCCGGTAGGCTGATTTCTGGAGGTAATTGTTGGGTGATTCGGTCTGCCAATCCTAAGCGTTTTAGCCCCGCAGAAGCCAAAATAATCGCGTCATATTCACCATGGTCGAGTTTACTTAAGCGAGTATTGACGTTGCCGCGCAAGGCAATAATTTCAGCATTGGGCAGTTGCGCTTTGATTTGGCATTCGCGTCTGAGACTGGAGGTGCCGATCCGCGCATTAGCGGGCAAATCATGTAAAGATTGGTATTTTCTGGAAACAAATGCATCGGTTGGGTCTTCCCTGCGCAGAATAGCTGCTAAATGCAGACCCTCCGGAAATTCAACCGGTACATCTTTCATCGAATGCACCGCGATATCTGCTTTGCCTTCAAGCATGCCTTGCTCAAGTTCTTTTACGAATAAGCCTTTGCCACCGACTTTGGCCAGAGGTGCATCGAGAATTTTATCGCCGCGCGTTACCATTTTAATGAGTTCAATCGTTAAGTCCGGAAATTGTTGTTGCAGTGCACTAGCAACATATTCGGCTTGCCATAATGCCAAGGGACTTTGTCGAGTCGCAATTCGAATTATTTTTCTAGCCAAAACCAACCTCAACTAAATACGCAAAAGCGCTATTGTACCTTTTTTAAGCCGATAATTAAGCGTGACGGGCTGAATTTTTGATAAGCGTTAATTTTTGTTATCGATTAACTGAGGTTAATCTCAGCCCAAATCTTGAGAAAGTTCTGAGCTGAGTTTTGTGGGTAGTTGATAGCTTAAAGCTTGAGTTAACAAACGCCTAAAAGATGATTAATACCAGCGAGATTATTTTGGTAGATTCTGGATTTCTTCGATACGATTAAAATCAACGCCGACACTGACGATAAAGCTTGTAGCGTCTTCTATGTCCATTGATGATTTGATAATTTTTGATTCGTGAACGATCACAGTGAAGCCCGAAGTTGGATTGGGTGATGTCGGAATAAATAACACGTACATCCCCTTGTTTTTATTGGTGACGTAAGCAGGTACCCAGATATCTTCTTTAGGGTATTCAACGTAGACCACTTCGCGCATCGATTGTGGGCTGTGACCCGAAAACATGTTGACAATTTTTTTGGTGACTCGGTAGATTGTATTCAAGAGTGGTAGGCGTTCGATGACGACATCAATAATTGCAACGATTGATGACCGTCCCATACTGATGCGATGACCAATATAGGTAAACATAATAAAGCTGAACGTAAGTAGCACGACGGTTAGAAATACGCTATCCGAATACCCATAGACCGATGCATACATGTCAAGCATCATTGATTTGGCGAATAAGACGATTTGGACAATGACAAAAATGGGGATGAAGGCCAATACCCCAATTAAAAACAAATTAAAGATCCTTTTTAGTGAAATGTTCATTTAACCCTCCTAACGATTTATAGTTATTGTAATGATGAAGCTGGTGGGATCTATTCGAATGGTAATTCGAATTTATAACTGAAATCGTCACCAATGTGTTTGGTTGAAGATTGTGCCGATACAGTCCTGATTATTTTATCCTTTATTGAGTAATATTTTGGATTTTATACCGATTATGATCAGGTAGTGAATCTTGCAAGCAAATAAAATATTGATTGCACGGAATTTTTCTGATTAGGCTTTAGATTTTAAAAAAAAACAAATATCACTTTTTTTCGAAAAAAAAATATAATACAATGCCCAGCTTAACGTCGGGTGCTTAGCTCAGCTGGGAGAGCATCGCCCTTACAAGGCGAGGGTCGGGGGTTCGAACCCCTCAGCACCCACCACGACGTTCTCTTCATTTTTTCTGTTCATGACTTGAATCGACGAGTCGAATTCCCTGTTCTTCAATTAAAATCAAACGTTGTTTGTACAAGTTACCTATCGCTTGTTTAAATACTTTTTTGCTGACGCCGAATTGATTGTAAATAAGTTCAGGTGGACTTTTGTCACTTAGGGCAAGATAGCCTTGATTTCGCTGTAGTTTTTCTATAATTTCACCGGCAAAGCCTTCCACTTTTGAATATCCCGGCGGATACAAACTTAAATCGATACGCCGATCTTCCCGAATGCGTTTGATATAGCCTTCGATTTTCTGTCCTTTGCGCAGATGCTGAAATACTTCGTTGTGGTAAAGCAGACCCCAAAATTTATCATTGACGATTGCTTTGATGCCGGTGTCGGTTTTATCCGCAATTAACAACGATACCGCCTGACCTTCTTTGACGTAATATGCCTCATAGTTCAAGTAATCTTCAATTCGTGTGGTTGCGGTAATTCCATATTCGGGAGAATATAGAATTTTAACGAGGCAATGCCTGCCCTCTTCGAGTGGATACTTTTGTTCGCTATAGGGCAGCAATAAATCTTTTGGTAGACCCCAGTCTAAAAACGCGCCGACATCGTTAATCGTTAGCACTTTTAACCAAGCGAACTCGCCAATCTGGGCTTTAGGAAGGTGCGTCGTTGCCGTCAATTGACCATCTGAGCCAAGATACACAAACACCTCTAGTTCTTCACCTACCGCGTGTGGGATAGCAGTTTCGCGCGGCGGTAATAAAATTTTTCCGGCTTCACCTCCATCTAGGTAAGTTCCTGATGCGTGGTTGAGAATGACTGTTAAATGATTTAGCTTGCCGATTTCGACCATAATGCCTTTCCACGGGTTAAATGATGTAACCATATAAACGTATTTAACTATTTTATAAATTCATTTATATTACTTAAAGTTAAAGGCATTTTAACTTAGAACTCATGGTTCGCCCATTTTGACACTCAGTTTTCCTAATTCCGGCGTAAGTCCCAAGTAGGTTTCCGCCGAAAATCCTATCAATGCCAGAATCCTTATTTGCACATCCGTTAACGGCGTCATGCAGTAGTGATCTGAATCATTAAAA
>CANNKG010000037.1 GCA_947505105.1 Methylococcaceae bacterium
GAAAGAAGCCCAATGGCAAATTTGAAAGGGTAGGTGGAGTGCTTTTGGATTGCCGAGGAAAAGGTATGGCTAAAACAAGAATATCGTTTGAATCGCCTCAAAGCTAATTTTAGAGGGATTTTGTTTGATCGGGGAAGGGCAGGGTTTCTTTAAGGAAAATCTTGATAATGCTGAGAATCAGAGACTTTCGGTCTTTTGCTCGGCTGAGCGAGATGCTGCTCCCCCCAGAGGAGGACCGGAATTTGGACAAAAAAAAGGCTTGCATCTCTGCAAGCCTTTATAAATGGCTCCCCCGGACGGGCTCGAACCGCCGACCTAGTGATTAACAGTCACCCGCTCTACCGACTGAGCTACAGGGGAATGATTTTTATATTCATAATGGCGCGCATGGAGAGATTCGAACTCCCGACCGCTCGGTTCGTAGCCGAGTACTCTATCCAGCTGAGCTACATGCGCTTAATTAGCCGCCTATTATAACTTTTAATTTATTATTGTCAACTAAAATAATTATCTTAATTAAATTTTAAGTTGAGAAACTTAATGGCGGAGAAAGAGGGATTCGAACCCTCGATGGGAGTTAAAGCCCATACTCCCTTAGCAGGGGAGCGCCTTCAGCCTCTCGGCCATTTCTCCTAAATTTTATTCAGAATGATTCGATCCAGCCGAGCCAGTCTGTTCTTTCTTAATTCTTTCGTAAATTTCTTCTCTGTGAACAGAGACTTCTTTCGGCGCGTTAACACCTATGCGAACTTGATTTCCTTTAACCCCAAGGACGGTAACGGTTACTTCATCA
Source organism: Methylococcaceae bacterium (assembly GCA_947505105.1). Lineage (GTDB taxonomy): Bacteria > Pseudomonadota > Gammaproteobacteria > Methylococcales > Methylomonadaceae > SXIZ01. Next base: position 794 of record CANNKG010000037.1, read on the forward strand.
CCAATCATTAAGGTCTCACCAACCCTACGAGTCAAGATAAGCATAACTTCTCCCTAACTTTATCATTGTAAACTCACTGTAATGGTACAGCAACCGATCCAACAATTATACCAACCTTTTTTCTTTATTCCAAGCTTAAATTTAAATTGTCGGTTTTTCTAATTCAAATGCTGCATGTAAAGCTCTTACTGCGAGTTCCAAATACTTTTCAGCAACGACTACCGAAATTTTTATTTCCGATGTTGAGATCATTTGAATATTAATGCCTTCATCAGCCAATGTTTTAAACATTGTACTTGCAATCCCTGCATGAGAACGCATTCCAACACCAACAATCGATACTTTAACTATTGTATCATCTCCAGTTACTTTTTTGGCGCCTAATTCAGCACAAATATTGTTTAAGATATCTTTAGCCTTACCAAAATCATTACGATGAACTGTAAAGGTAAAATCAGTGGCGCCATCTGCACCAATATTTTGGATAATCATATCCACATCTATATTGGCGCCGGCAATCGGGCCGAGTATTTTTGATGCGACACCTGGAAAATCAGGGACACCGGTTAAAGTGAGTTTGGCTTCATCGCGATTAAATGCAATACCTGAAATTAAAGCTTGTTCCATTTGTGATTCCTCATAGGTAATGAGTGTGCCATTACCTTCTGTAAATGATGATAAGACTCTTAGGGCGACATTGTATTTTCCGGCAAATTCGACGGATCTTATTTGTAGTACTTTTGAGCCTAGACTTGCCATTTCTAGCATCTCTTCAAAGGTAATTTTATCAAGTCTGCGTGCTTTGGGTTCAATTCTCGGGTCAGTGGTATAGACGCCGTCGACATCGGTATAAATGTAGCATTCATCAGCTTTTAATGCCGCAGCCAAGGCTACCGCTGTAGTATCCGAGCCGCCTCGACCCAGGGTGGTAATGTTGCCTTGTTCGTCAACGCCTTGGAAACCAGCGACGACAACAATTTTTCCTTCAGCAAGGTCGGTGAGTATGGGCTGGTCATCAATATTAACTATTCTGGCCTTGGTGTGCACATTATCGGTTAGGATTTTGACTTGTCCACCTGTGTAGGAACAGGCTGGGACACCAATTTCTTGCAATGCCATGCTTAATAGGGCAGTGGTGACTTGTTCGCCGGTTGAAATCAGAGAATCGAGTTCACGACCATTCGGCTGTTTTTGCATCTCGTTGGCGAGTGCAATCAGACGATTGGTTTCGCCGCTCATAGCTGAAACGACTACGACTAATTTGTCGCCGCGTTCGTGTATTTTTTTAACGCGTTCAGCGACGGATTTAATTCGTTCAACGGAGCCAACCGAGGTTCCGCCAAATTTATAGACATAAAGTGCCATTATTCTATTGTTCCTTTGTTACTGGCTTAATTGTTGTTGAACCCATTCCGGTACTTGCTTCAGTGCAGTAGGTAGGGCTGAAGGATCGGTTCCGCCAGCTTGTGCCATGTCGGGTTTTCCACCACCTTTTCCTCCGACTTTGAGCGCAACAGAATTGACTAGGTCGCCCGCTTTAATTTTGCTGATCAAATCTTTCGAAACACCAGCAATCAGGCTGACTTTTCCATCAACGACAGTTGCCAGAACGATTGCGCAATTTCCCAATTTATTCTTGAGCTGATCCAGCATGTCACGTAAAACTTTGGGATCAATATCATCGAGTTTTACGGCGAGGACTTTAATGCCGGAAACATCGACTGCTTGATTGATCAAATCATTTCCAGCGGCGCTCGCGGCTTTTGATTTTAAGCGTTCGAGTTCTTTTTCAAGTTGTTTTTGCTTTTCAAGCAATTGTTGAAGCTTATCGGCAGTTTTTTCCGGGGCGGCTTTAAGTAAGCTTGCGACGTCTAACAGGGCTTTTTCGCGTTGATCGAGCCATTCGAGCGCCGCTTTGCCAGTAACCGCCTCAATTCTTCGAACACCTGCTGCAACTCCGGTTTCCTGGGTAATTTTAAAAATTCCAATGTCGCCAGCACGTTCAACGTGGGTACCGCCACAAAGCTCAGTAGAAAATTCGCCGATGGTTAATACTCGAACTTCGTCGCCGTATTTTTCGCCGAAAAGCGCCATTGCACCAAGTTTGATCGCATCATCTTTCGGCATACTTCGGGCTGAGACTTCACGATTTAGACGGATGTGTTCGTTGACAAGTTGCTCGACGGCACTTATTTCTGGGGTAGTCATCGGTTCGAAATGGGTGAAGTCGAAACGTAAACGTTCAGGATTGACCAATGAGCCTTTTTGCGCAACATGTTCGCCTAAGACGGTTCTGAGAGCGGCGTGCATCAAGTGGGTGGCAGAATGGTTGAGTTCGGTGGCTTTCCGGTTGATTAGATCCACCTGGGCTGTACAAGCTTGATCGTTTTTTACACTGCCTTGAGCTAATTTGCCTTTGTGTAAAAAAACATTGCCTTGCTTTTGGGTATCCCGAACTTCAAATTCGCCAGTTGCGGTGATGATTTTACCGCAATCGCCCACTTGACCGCCGGATTCGGCATAAAATGGGGTCTTATCTAAGACTATCAATCCTTCGGCGTTAGCACTCAGTTCGTTGACGGTTTGTCCTTCCTGGAAAATTGCAATAATTTGGGCCTGCTCATTCAAGTGAGTGTAGCCGGTAAATTGCGTCTGACGATCAATATTGAGATCCTGGTGATGCTCGTTACCAAATTGGCTTGCGGCGCGCGCACGTTCACGCTGAGCGGTCATCGCAATTTCAAAACCTGCCTGATCGATCGACAGTTGATGTTCGCGCGCAAAATCAGCGGTCAAATCGACCGGAAAACCATAGGTGTCGTAAAGTTGGAACACGGTTTCGCCGGGGATGGTGGTGCCATCTAATTTTGCAATGCAGGCTTCTAGGATTTTCATCCCCTGATCCAGGGTTTCTGCAAAACGTTGTTCTTCTTTTTCCAGAATTCGTGCAACTTGAGTTTGGGCTGCACGAAGCTCTGGATAAGCATCGCCCATTTCAATAGCTAGCGGTGCAACCAATTTATGAAAGAATGGTTCACGAATGCCCAGTCGATAACCGTGACGAATCGCGCGGCGAATGATGCGGCGTAATACATAGCCTCGACCTTCATTGGAAGGAATGACACCATCGACACATAGAAAGGCGCAGGAACGAATATGGTCGGCGATCACGCGCAGGGAGCTATTATTCAAATCGCTTAGTTGCGCCAATTTCGCAGCTGCGCTGAGTAGATGTTCGAATAGGTCGATTTCGTAGTTGCTATGCACACCCTGTGATACGGCTGCGATACGTTCTAGGCCCATACCGGTGTCAACCGACGGTTTCGGTAATGGGGTTAGATTGCCTTGTGAGTCACGATTGTATTGCATGAACACCAGATTCCAGACTTCGATGTAACGATCACCTTCTTCATCGGGACTGCCGGGAGGGCCTCCCTGAATACTCGGGCCATGATCATAGAAGATTTCTGAGCACGGACCACAAGGGCCGACGTCGCCCATTGACCAGAAATTATCTTTGGCACCAATTCTGGAAAAGCGTGTCGGGTCAATGTTGACCTCTTCAAGCCAGATTTTTTCGGCTTCAAGATCTTCTTCAAAAACGGTGATCCATAACTTTTCAGGGGGAATTTGCAGGATTTCAGTTAAAAATTCCCAAGCATAATGAATGGCGTCTCGCTTGAAATAGTCGCCAAAACTGAAATTACCCAGCATTTCAAAGAAGGTATGGTGTCTGGCGGTGTAGCCGACATTTTCCAAATCGTTATGTTTGCCACCGGCTCGAACACAACGTTGACTGGTAGCGGCTTTATCGAAGTCTCGCTGTTCGCGTCCCAAGAAGACATCTTTGAATTGAACCATGCCGGCATTGGTAAACAGTAACGTTGGATCGTTACCGGGAACCAGAGAACTCGAAGGCTGAACGGAATGGCCTCGCTCACTAAAAAACGCTAAAAAAGCGGCACGCAGTTCTGCGCTAGTCATTTTTTTTATCATAAATTAAAGAATTTTTAGTTTTTTAAATCGTAAAATTAAGCGTTACCAATCACTAATACTGTCGTGTATTCGGCATGAGCTGGCCATTTCTTCGTTTTTAAGAATCTGATAAGGGACTTCAGCTGCTATTAGTTAAATCTCAAATCTAAATGTTTAAACAGTTTCTTGATCAAGCTAGGTGAAAAACCGCGTTGTAATAAAAAACGTGATCGTTTTGCCCATTCGCTCTGATTCAACCTTTTATCTGTTGGATATTTTTTTTGATAAATCCGGCATAGCATCAAAAATTCATCACTATCGGTAAACGGGAGTTGATAGTCATTGATTTTGATACCATGCTGTTTTAGCTCATAGGCAATCTTGATTTTGCCAAATCCATTATTAAAGCGAGATCGTGCGTAGATTTCAGCATATCGCGCATCGCTTTGCCAATTCTGAATAGCCAGTTTATCAATGACCTCTTGAATCAGATCGATTTCAAAGCCCTTAGCGGTTAATTTCTGTAATAATTCCTGCTGACTATGTTCCCTTAGGCTTAATAAATTTAGACAGTGGGCTTCTATTTGCGCTAATCGGCTTAGTTCGTTCAAGCGTTGTCAAACTCTTCAAGCAATTACTTTAGAGCAAATCGGGGTCTTGAAAATCTGCATCCTCCAAATCTTCCGAATATTCGACAGCACTATTGGCAGTGTTTGCAGAGTCACGATGGGTAAATACTTCAGCACGAATTTTAGCTTCCAATTCTTCGGCTATTTCAGGATGCTCTTTTAGATAATTTCGAGCATTATCTTTGCCTTGGCCAATTTTTTCATTACCGTAACTGTACCAGGAACCGGCTTTTTGGACGAAACCGTATTTCGCGCCTAAATCAATCAACTCGCCTAGAAAACATACACCTTCCCCGTACAAAATTTCAAACTGGGCTTCTTTGAAAGGCGGAGCAACTTTATTTTTGACTACTTTGACTTTGGTATCGTTGCCGATAACTTCTTCGCCTTTTTTAATCGAACCAATGCGACGAATATCCAATCGAACTGACGCATAAAATTTTAAAGCATTACCGCCAGTGGTTGTTTCCGGATTGCCGAACATGACGCCGATTTTCATACGGATTTGGTTAATGAAGATAACCAGGGTATTAGCGCGTTTAATATTGGCGGTTAATTTCCGAAGCGCCTGAGACATCAAACGAGCCTGTAGACCCATGTGCGAAGCACCCATGTCGCCTTCAATTTCGGCCTTAGGGGTCAAAGCTGCAACGGAGTCAATGACGATGATATCAACAGCGCCAGAGCGAACCAGCATGTCGGTGATTTCGAGCGCCTGCTCACCGGTATCAGGTTGAGAAACGAGTAAATCATTGACATTAACGCCAATTTTTTCAGCATAGGAGGGATCAAGTGCATGCTCGGCATCGACAAAAGCCGCTGTGCCGCCCAGTTTCTGCATTTGTGCAATCACCGAGAGGGTGAGAGTGGTTTTACCGGAAGATTCAGGGCCATAAATTTCAACAATTCGGCCTCTGGGTAAACCGCCACATCCCAAGGCGATATCAAGACTTAAGGAGCCTGTGGAAACCACGTCAATATCGCGAGCGGCGGCGACGTCGCCCATGCGCATCACTGAGCCCTTGCCGAATTGTTTTTCAATTTGCATGAGCGCGGCGCCAAGTGCTTTTTTCTTGTTTTCGTCCATTCGTGTTGTCCTATGAGTATTATTTTAGTGAACGGTATCGCTAAAAACTAATGTCCCATTATCACATAGAATGCCCAAAAGATAAAAAGCAACTCTTTGGGGGACTGTTGATCAGCGGCTATTGGCATTGAGCATTTCCGAGGCCAATTGAGCCATGTTTTGAGAGCCGCCCCCTTGACCGAGTTGTTGTTTTACGGCCTGCAAATCTTGACGAATCCGTTTGGAATAATCAGCATCATGCAGAATTTTATCGATTTCATTCGCTAAATTCAGTGCGGTGGCATGGTGTTGAATCAGCTCTTTGACAATTGCTTTACCGGCAATAATGTTGGGTAAACCAATAAAGCGGGTATTGATTAACCAGCGTCCTAGACAATAGGTTAGCCAAGAAATTTTGTAGGTAATCACCATCGGAATTTCGAGTAGCGCTATTTCGAGAGATGCTGTACCCGAACTGGTCATGATTGCATCGCAGCATTGGATTACATCATAGGGTTGTTGTTTGATCACCATAACTTTAAGTGAGGTTCTTGCTAGATATTCTGTCAATAAGGCATCACTGATTGAAGTCGCCTGCGGTAGGATAAATTGGAGATCAGGATGTTGGCTAGATAATTTTTCGCCAGCTAAGAGCATTACCGGAAGTAAGCGTTTGATTTCATTTACCCGGCTACCGGGTAATAAACCAACAATGCGTTGTTCGGGATTTAATCCGAACAGCGATAAAGCTTCAGTTTTGCTATATTGTGGTTTTACCTTGTCTACCGAGGGGTGACCCACGTAGCGAACTGGAATATTTTCAGCTTCGTAATAGGCCGTTTCAAACGGGAAGATCACCGCCATCATATCGATTGCGCGTCCATAGGTTAGCACCCGACCGGGTCGCCATGCCCATACTTGAGGACTGACATAAAATAAAACTTTAACGCCTTGGCGTTTAGCAAATTGTGCCAGTTTAAGGTTGAATTCTTTGTAGTCGACGCAAATCAGCAAATTGGGTTTTTCTTGGCTGACGAGTTGCTGCATCAGCGTTAGCGCACGTCGAATTTCAAGGTAGTGTTTTAAAACTTCGACTAATCCGATGACTGCGATTGACGAAGAATCGTAACTGAGTGAGATCCCGGCTTGCGCCATTTTAGGTCCACCCATGCCGATGCCTCTAAGGGTAGGGTGTAGTTCTTTTAGCGCCAGAAATAAATGTGCGGCATGTTGGTCGCCTGAAGCCTCACCAGCACTAAACATAACGCTTATTGGTCTCTGTTGAGACAATGATTTATCCTCGATTTATCTAGTTAAGTTTAATTAATTAAACGAGCATTTAATGGTTAAGTAGCAATTAAATACTCGTTTTAGAAAAAATGATCTATAGCGCTAGCGATTTTCGATATCGACAAAGTGCCGTTCGGTTTCGCCAACATACATTTGCCGAGGACGGGTAATCGTTACTTGTTTTCCATGCAACATTTCGCGCCAATGCGCCAGCCAGCCGGGCATTCGACCGATAGCGAACAATACCGTGAACATATTGGTGGGAATACCGGCTGCGCGCAGAATTAAACCTGAGTAAAAGTCGACATTTGGATACAGTTTGCGGGAAATGAAATAATCATCTTTCAGCGCGATTTCTTCGAGGCGCATGGCGATTTCGAGCAGTGGGTCATTCATTCCCGGTTTATTCAATAATTTGTCACATTGTTTTTTTAATACTTTCGCACGCGGATCGAAATTTTTGTACACACGATGACCGAAGCCCATCAATCGACGACCGGAATTTTTGTCTTTCGCTTGATTAATAAATTCTGTGCCATCGCCCCCTTCGGCGTGGATTTGTTCGAGCATTTGGATAACTTCCTGATTCGCACCACCGTGACGAGGTCCCCATAGCGCCGAAATACCGGCCGACGTGACCGCATAGACATTGGCCATACTCGAGCCAGCAGTTCTGACTGATGAAGTGCTACAATTCTGTTCATGGTCAGCATGTAAGATCAGAAACATGTCAATCGCGCGCACAATGTCATCGTCCAATTGATAATCGCGTACCGGGGAGGAGAACATCATGTTTAAAAAATTTCGAACATAGCGGTATTTGATCGATGGATAGACCAGTGGTTCGCCAATCGATTTTTTATAAGAAAACGCTGCGATGGTACGTACTTGAGAGACCAAATTCGCCACAATCTGGATTTCAGTTGCTTCATCAAGTACATCTGGAACCGGGTAAAACGTCGATAATGACGCCACCATCGTCGCTAGAATTCCCATTGGGTGAGAGCCACGCGGAAAGCCGTTAAAAAAATGATGCATGTCTTCATGAATGATGGAGGATTCATTTAGACGTTTTGAAAATAGATTGAGTTGATCAACAGTTGGTAATTCACCATGCAACAAAAGATAAGCGACTTCGGTGAAGCGAGAATGTTCCGCAAGCTCCTCAATCGGATAGCCACGGTAACGAAGAATGCCTTTTTCTCCATCAATATAAGTGATCGAGCTTTCACAGGCTCCCGTATTACCATATCCTTCATCAAGCGTGATATAGCCTGTTTGGGCACGTAACTTGGAAATGTCGATGGATTTTTCACCTTCAACTCCCATAAGCGTGGGTAAGGAGTAACTTTTATCTTCCAGCGTTAAGGTCGCTGTAGAGAGAGGTTTTAAATTATCGGTCATTTAGGAAATCTCTAAAATTTAATGGTCGGTTAATTATAGCTTTACTGGACTTGATTCGCTAAAGATAACGGTAAGCGTTTTTTTGATATGGAAATCGTTCGCAAAATAAAGTTGAGTTAAATTTCATCTTGAAAATCTCAATACCTCGCTCATAGGAGAAATAGCCAGAGATATATGGCTTGGGTTAATTAAATTCGTTTCGAAAGGTCTCAATGTAATGCAAGCAATAATTGCACCAATAGGTTCGTAGTATGGTGTAGCCAGGTTGGATGGTTGACAGAGTACCTTAAACTGCTTAAATTTTAGTTATCTTGGCGGATTAGTGCACCGACATCATGCACCAAAATAGATTAAAAATACTTCTTGAGATCAATAATAGCACCTTTTAGACGCGAGTATTCGACTTAGCAAGCGTTATTAACTTAATGTTAGGGAAAAGTTTGTTCATAAATATCTTTGATTTGGCTTAAGCTGGTGAGGTTTCGAGAGCCGTCTATCTCAGCTAGGCTTAGTAAATTATAACTAGTAAGAGCAAGGTCGCTCAAAAATTAATTTAATCTTTGATCAAATCCAAAGTTAGAGCTGGCTTTTCGGTGGCTGTTTTTCTAAAATCCACAGAAAATTTGATACTAATTTGAAATATAGGCTAAGCTTGACAGCAAAATTCTCACGATGCCTGCCCCCCTAATCTTCATTTTGAGGGTAGTGCTCGTTTTTATGCGGTTAAATTTTTAATTTAAGTGCTTGAAATGATTTCTTCACGTTTGGTAACTACTACCAGGATAATACGATGATCAATAAACCCGCTGATAAAACCCGCCCGGCGGATCTGCAACGGCATGACCTCGGAACCGGTCCCATCCGCAGCCATCATCCTGTCTATCAGGATTTTCTCCCCCCTTGTAATCATGCCTGTCCTGCTGGAGAAAATATCCAGGCTTGGTTAGCGCTGGTGCAATCCGGGCAATACCAGCAAGCCTGGCAACAAATCATGAAAGACAACCCGATGCCGGCGATCCATGGTCGGGTTTGTTATCATCCGTGCGAAACCGGTTGCAACCGTGAAGCTCTCGACGGTGCCGTCAGTATCCATGCAGTCGAACGCTTTTTGGGCGATATGGCCCTGAAAGAAAATTGGCAAATCACTCCGGATTTACCTCCCAGCGGTAAGCGCATTTTGGTGGTGGGTGCTGGCCCGAGCGGGCTAACGGCTGCTTATCATTTGGCGCGCTTGGGGCACAAAGTTGTTATCTATGAAGCAGGTCCAATTGCTGGCGGTATGATGCGTTTTGGCATTCCAGCCTACCGTTTGCCGCGCCATGAGCTTGATCATGAAATCAAACGCATTGAAAATTTGGGCGTGGAGATTGTTCTAAACCGTAAGGTTGACAATCTGTTGGCTGACAAAAAAGACGGCAATTTTGATGCGGTGTTTGTCGCAGTTGGTGCGCACTTAAGCAAACGTGTTGATATTCCGGCGCGTGATGCCTCGAAAATGCTTGATGCGATCACTTTCCTCCGCGATACCTCGGCTGGTCATGCTCCGAAACTCGGACGAAAAGTGGCAATTTACGGCGGGGGTAATACCGCGATGGACGCCGCACGAACCGCCAAAAGACTCGGCGTTGAAGAAGCGTTGATTATTTATCGCCGAGACCGCGATCACATGCCTGCCCATTCATTTGAGGCCGATGAAGCGATTGAGGAAGGGGTCAAGATTAATTGGTTGCGGACCATTACCGAAATGGATGAAGACTCATTGAAAGTCGAAATCATGGCGCTCGATGAGAGTGGCCGTGCCGTTCCGACCGGTACTTATGAAACCTTAGAAGCTGACGCGTTGATTCTTGCCGTCGGACAGGATACCGATACCGCTTTCTTGCGATCGGTGACGGGCGTTGAATTTAAATCCGACGGTACGGTGATGGTTGATTCAGGCATGAAAACCGGCGCGAATGGTGTGTTTGCAGGCGGCGATATGGTGCCGAGCGATCGAACCGTGACCGCAGCGGTTGGTCACGGTAAAAAAGCTGCACGACATATTGATGCGTGGTTGCGCAATGACCGTTATGTCGCAGCCCCCAAGCATGATCTAGTCGAATACGAAAAATTGCATGTGTGGTATCAGACTTCTGCCGATCCTAAAAAACAGGGGCACATTCCGGCCGAACGTCGCGCCGATGACTTTTCTGAAATTGTTGCCGGTTTAAGCGCTGCCGATGCGACCTTTGAAGCGCAGCGCTGTTTTTCCTGCGGTAATTGTTTCGAATGCGACGGCTGTTATGGCGCCTGCCCTGAAACCGCCATCATCAAATTAGGCCCCGGCAAGCGTTATCGCTACGATTACAATTTATGTACCGGTTGCGCCGTATGTTATGAACAATGTCCCTGCCATGCGATTGAAATGGTTTCCGAACAGAGAGATTAAACAATGACCATAAATCAAGTTGTAACTGTGGACGGCAACGAAGCTGTTGCCTATGTCGCTTATCGAATCAATGAGGTTTGCGCAATCTATCCGATCACGCCTTCATCCGCGATGGCCGAATGGGCCGATCAATGGGCGGCGGAAGGCAAAACCAATCTATGGGGTCATATTCCATTGATTGCCGAAATGCAAAGTGAAGGAGGGGCGGCCGGTGCCGTTCACGGCGCATTGCAGACCGGCGCGTTATCAACGACCTTCACGGCGTCGCAAGGCTTGCTGTTGATGATTCCAAACATGTACAAAATTGCTGGCGAATTAACCTCGACGGTCTTTCATGTGGCGGCGCGCTCCTTGGCCGCGCAGGGCTTGTCGATTTTCGGCGATCATTCCGATGTCATGGCGGTACGCGACACCGGCTTTGCAATGCTCGGTTCAAGTTCGGTGCAGGAGGCGCACGATATGGCGCTGATCGCCCAAGCTGTGACGCTTGAGGCGCGCGTTCCGTTCATTCATTTTTTCGATGGTTTCAGAACTTCGCATGAAGTTAATAAAATCGAATTGCTGTCCGATGTGCAAATCCGCGCCATGATCGATGCCGATCTGGTGCGCGCGCATCGTAGCCGAGCCTTGAATCCGGATAATCCGTTTATTCGCGGTACCGCGCAAAATCCCGACATTTATTTCCAGGCCAGAGAAACCGTTAATCCGTTTTATGCGCGGGTACCGGCGATTTTGCAAAAAACCATGCACAAATTCGGTGAACTGACTGGTCGACATTACCGTCTTTTTGAATATACCGGCGCTGCTGATGCTGAAAAAGTCATTGTGATCATGGGCTCGGCGGCTGAAACCGTCAAAGAAACCGTGAACTTCCTAGTGCAACATGGCGAAAAAGTCGGGGTGCTGCATGTTAGGTTATATCTGCCGTTCGCGCAGGAAGCGTTTTTAGCTGAATTGCCGTTGACTGTAAAAAGAATTGCGGTCCTGGATCGCACCAAATCACCCGGCGCCACTGGCGAGCCCTTGTTTCATGATGTTGTGACCACCTTTGCCGAAGCATACAATGCCGGAAACTTGGCGATTATGCCTAAAACGGTCGGTGCGCGCTACGGCCTGTCTTCGAAAGAATTTACCCCGGCCATGGTCAAAAGTATCTTTGATGAACTGGGTAAAACCCAGCCGAAGAATCATTTTACGATCGGGATCAACGACGATGTTTCGCATAACAGTCTCGATTACGATGCCTCGTTTAATATTGATTCGGACAAGGTCATTTCAGCGCTGTTTTTCGGTTTGGGTGCCGATGGAACCGTCGGTGCAAATAAAAATACCATTAAAATTATCGGCGACTTGCCTGAATTTTATGCACAGGCTTATTTCGTCTACGATTCCAAAAAATCCGGCTCGCAAACGATTTCGCATTTGCGCTTTGGCCCTGAACCGATTCGGGCGCCTTATTTAGTGCAAACTGCGCAGTTCATCGGCTGCCATCAATTTAATTTCCTGTTTAAGACCGATATTTTGGCGCAGGCCGCACCTGGATCGGTGTTTTTGCTCAATAGTCCGTATTCCGCTGCGGAGGTCTGGGATCGACTGCCGCGTTACGTGCAGGAAAGGATTATTAACAAAGGCTTATTGTTTTATGTCATCGATGCCTCAACCGTTGCGCTTGACACCGGTATGGGCAGTCGCGTGAATACGATTTTGCAGACCTGCTTTTTTGCCTTGTCCGGTGTTCTGCCGCGTGAAGAGGCGATAGCCAAGATCAAAGAGTCGATCAAAAAGACTTATAGTAGAAAAGGCGAGGAAGTCGTTCAGAAAAACTACGCCGCAGTTGATCAAACCCTGGCAAATCTATTTCAGGTGAAAGTGCCTGAACACGTCACTAGCCATATCGAAATGCCGTTGATCGTGCCGGTTGAAGCGCCGCCATTTGTGCAGGAAGTCACCGCGAAAATGATGGCGGGCGAGGGCGATAGCTTGTCGGTCAGCCAATTACCGATCGATGGCACCTACCCATCAGGAACAACTGCGTGGGAAAAACGTAATGTTTCGCAATATGTGCCACAGTGGGAGCCGGATTTATGTATTCAATGCGGCAACTGCAGCTTTGTCTGTCCACATTCGGTGATTCGGTCGAAATTTTATCATCAGCACGAACTTGAGAAGGCGCCGGAAGGTTTCAAGTCGGCCAAAATCAGTGCTCGAGGCTTTCCGGAAACGCGTTATACCTTGCAGATTTATCTCGAAGATTGCACCGGCTGTAATTTGTGTGTCAGCGTTTGTCCGGCGAACAGCTTGAAAGAAAGCGGGGTTAAGGCAATCAATATGAAGCTGAAAGCACCGATGATGGACCAGGAAAAAGCGAATATAAAATTCTTTGAAACCTTACCGATTAACGATAGGGCCCATGTTGATTTCTCATCTATTCGCGGCGCGCAGTTCCTGCAACCTTTATTTGAATTTTCGGGCGCGTGCGCTGGTTGCGGTGAAACGCCGTATGTAAAACTGGTGTCACAATTGTTTGGCGATCGGTTGATCGTTGCCAATGCGACCGGCTGTTCTTCGATTTACGGCGGCAACCTCCCGACGACCCCGTGGACTAAGAATCAAGAGGGGCGTGGACCTGCGTGGTCTAATTCGCTGTTTGAAGATAATGCCGAATTTGGCTTGGGATTCCGGTTGACCGCCGATCAGCATCGGGCCTTAGCAATGCAGTTGACTCGCGAGTTTCAAGGTGAACTGGGCAGTAATTTTATCAATGAAATTTTGAATGCTCCCCAAACCACTGAGTCGCAAATTTGTCGACAACGTGAACGCGTCGCTGAACTTAAAGCGGTATTGCTGCAATTAAATTCGGAGCTGGCTAAAGATCTCTTGTCGGTGGTCGATCATCTGGTTCGACGCAGCATTTGGATTATGGGCGGCGACGGCTGGGCTTATGATATCGGTTCGGCTGGACTCGATCATATTCTCGCGAGCGGTCGGGATGTCAACGTTCTGGTGATGGATACCGAAGTCTATTCCAATACCGGCGGTCAAATGTCAAAATCGACGCCGATGGGCGCGGTTGCCAAATTTGCGGCGGGAGGCAAGACGGTCGCGAAAAAAGATATTGCCCTGCAGGCTATTTCCTATGGCAATGTCTATGTTGCCCGGATTGCGATGGGAGCAAATCCACAGCAAACGCTGCTCGCGATGCGTGAAGCCGAAGCTTATCCGGGTCCTTCATTAATCTTGGCGTACAGTCATTGCATTGCCCACGGTATCAACATGCAGAATGGCTTAAAACAGCAGGATCTTGCCACCGCGAGCGGTTATTGGCCGTTGGTGCGTTATAACCCGGTTCTGCGTCAGTCTGACAAAAACCCGTTCGTACTTGATTCACCACGACCGCGTAAATCATTCAAGGAATATGCTTACAATGAATTACGCTACAAAATGCTGCAACGCACCAATCCTGATGAGGCGGAACGGCTTTTGCAACTTGCGCAGCAGGTCGTTAATCAGAAATGGGAAATTTATGAACAAATGGCGACACGCTCTGGTACCCAATTTCATCCAGATGCCAACCCCAACGATTAGAGGAATTTGATATGGACTTAACTACCAATTACATGGGCTTAACCCTGAAACATCCAATCATCGCGTCGTCTTCGCCGTTGTCGGATACCCTCGAAGGCATTAAATTACTGGAGGATTCAGGGGCCTCGGCCGTCGTGATGTATTCCTTATTTGAAGAGCAAATTCGCCGGGAAAATGATGCCTTTGATTTTTTCCTCGAATCTGGCACCGATAGCTTCGCCGAATCGTTGAATTTTTTTCCGCATGTCGACATTGCACCCAAAGGCCCTGAGCAATATCTGAATTTGCTGCGCAGGGCCGTGGAGGCTACCGATATTCCGATTATAGCGAGTTTGAACGGTATGACCAATGAGGGTTGGATCGATTACGCCAAACAATTGCAACAGGCAGGTGCGAGTGCTTTGGAGCTGAACGTTTACTTTATTCCGACCGATATTGATATGTCGCCGGCAGCGGTCGAACAAAGTTATTTTGAAATTTTGGAGGCCGTTAAGGCGGCGGTGTCGATCCCGGTAGCGGTCAAATTGAGCCCGTTTTTCAGTTCGACCGGCAACATGGCTAAAAGGCTTTCGGAAGCAGGTGCCGACGGCTTAGTATTGTTCAATCGCTTTTATCAACCCGACATTGATTTGGATAATTTGCGAATCGATCCTCGCGCTGAATTAAGTACCGCGACCGAAATTCGTGTGCCGCTACTTTGGATTGCAGTGCTGTATGGGCGTATTAAAGCATCATTAGCCGCAAGCCGGGGTATTCATTCTTCGGCTGAAGTTATCAAGTATTTACTAGCCGGTGCTGATGTGGTCACCGTCGCTTCGGTATTGATGAAAAACGGCCCGCGTTATTTACAGCTATTGGTCGATGATACCCATAACTGGCTGAGTTCCAGGGATTATCACTCGCTGAGTGAAGTCAGGGGCGTGATGAGCCGGAAAAATGTCAAAGATCCGGCGGCGTTTGAACGGGTCAATTACATTAAGGTCCTTGAGAGTTTTGAGAATCCGTTTACTTCAGGTGTGGCGCACCACCGGATTTAATCTCAGGTATCAGTCGTTGCAGAACGGTGAATATTGGCTATTCTGCAACGATTACGAGCTTTAGCGTTAGATGAAATCGGTGCGTTCATGACTATTAAGCGCCCAACTAACGTGCTCTCTCACTAGTTCAGAGGGATGCGACTGTCGTTTCTGTAATTCGGCAGCAATCAGCTTGGATGGCTTGGCATTCCCTAGGGCAACGGCAATATTTCTGAGCCAGCGCTCATGGCCAATGCGCCGGATAGCCGAGCCTTCGGTATTACGCAGAAAGGTTTCTTTATCCCAAGCAAAAACGCTGATTAATTCCGAGATGTCGAGTTGCCGACGCGGCTTGAAATCGGGTTCGGTCGTCAGATGGGCAAAGCGGTTCCACGGGCAAATCAGTTGACAGTCATCACAGCCGTAGATACGGTTGCCGATCGCGCGGCGAAACTCCTCAGGAATCGAGCCGTGCAATTCGATGGTTAAATAAGAAATGCAACGCCGCGCGTCCACTTGGTAGGGCGCTACGATGGCTTGGGTTGGACAGATGGTCATGCAGGCGGTGCATTTACCACAATGATTTTGAGCGGAAGCGTCAATTGGCAAGGCTAGATCGGTGTATAGCTCTCCAAGAAAAAACCAGGAGCCTGCTTTGGCGTTAATTAGGTTGGAATGTTTGCCGATCCAACCGAGACCGGCTTTTTCCGCCAAGGCTTTTTCTAGCACAGGCGCACTGTCTACGAACGCGCGATAGCCGAAATTGCCGACCCGTTCGGTAATTTGATCGGCTAATGTTTGCAGTCGACCACGCAGAACTTTATGATAGTCGCGCCCAAGCGCATAACGCGAAATAAAAGCCTTTGTCGGATTATCGAGGATCTGTTTGGTTTTAGTGTTTGCTTCAGGTAGATAATCCATGCGAACCGAAATAATGCGTTTCGTTCCGGGGATTAGCAACTCTGGACGGCTGCGTTTGAGTCCATGCGCTTGCATGTAATGCATTTCGCCGTGAAACTGTTGGTTTAACCAGGAGCTTAAATGCTGCTCTGCTGCTGTCAGATCGGTGTCGGTAATCCCGACTTGCTGGAAGCCTAAAGCGAGTCCCCAGCGTTTAATGTCGACGGCAAGTTCAGCCAGATGGTCGAAATCGAGCGAGTCAGTCATGTTCGGCGATCAGGAAGGTGGAAGGATGGTTCAGTATACAATTATTGAAGTGGCGTTAGGCCATTTTTCGGTTTTTAGCGGAATTCGAATCAAATAGTCTCGGGGAGGCAGCATGCAATCCAAATATGCTTCTATGATCACCGTTTTGTTAATCTTAATCGCATCGGCTTTTACGTTACTCTATTTGGCTGAGCCAGATCTGATAAAACGATTGCGCAATTATGAATTTGATTTGTTGCAACAATTAAGGCCGCGTCCTTCACAGGATTTTGGAATTGTCATTATCGATGTTGATGATGAAAGTTTACATAAAATCGGTCAATGGCCCTGGCCAAGAAATATCATTGCCGACTTGCTTAAAGCTTTGCAGGCTGTTCAACCCAAAGTGATCGGCTTTGATATGCTTTTTGCCGAAGCCGATCGTACTGCTCCGGTAGAGTTTCTTAAGCATTGGCAATTACCTGACCTTTTGCGTCAACAAATTGCCCAAATGCCCGATCCGGATCAGGAATTAGCTAAAATATTTCGACAAAATCCGGTCGTATTGGGTTTTGCAACTGACTTGCAGCAAGCCTCACAAGCTTTACCACTCTCTCATAGTCATTTTATTCGTCTCGGAGTGACACCCGACGAATCCCTGCCGAAATTCACCGGGGTTGTGAAAGCCTTGCCGTTATTTGAAGAGGCCGCTCAGGGTAACGGAGCCATATTGTTTGTACCCGATAATGATCGCGTCATTAGACGCGTTCCCTTGTTAGTCGGCATTAAAGAACAATTATTTCCTTCATTTGATCTTGAGATCGTTCGGGTTGCCCGTGGCCTGCAAAATTATGTTATACAGGCGGAATCTGCCAATCCGGCTTATTCGTATGGTCAAATCGTCTTAGGTGATTTAGCCATCCCACTGGATACGCATGACCAATTTCTAGTCTATTATTCAAAACCCAACGCTTATCTAACCATTCCGGCCTGGAAAATTTTAAGCGGCGAATGGCCGAAAGCATTACCGGACCACCTTATAGTTTTGGTGGGCGTATCGGCTAGGGGCTTGAACGATTTACACTTTTCAGCGAGTGGTGCGATAATTTCGGGCATTGAGGTTCACGCCCAGGTTATTGAGCAGATTTTAAGCCAAACTTTCATGTTAAGGCCGCAATGGATTGAAATGGTTGAGATTAGTTATGTGCTCGTAGTAGGTTCCGTCCTGGGTTTTACCGCATTTAGACGACGGATCGGTATTTCGCTCGTTTTACTGATCGGATGTCAGATTTTTGCGCTTGTGGTCAGTTACTGGCTGTTTGTTCTGAATGGCTGGTTAATTGATAGTCTGACGCCGATAGTTTTGGTATTGGTGATCTATAGCGGCGGCCTTTTAATACGTCATCTGGAAAACGAACGACAAAGCCGCTGGATACGTTCGGTATTTTCGCGTTATGTGTCGCCAAATCTCGTCAATTATTTGATTGCCCATCCCGAGCAGGTGATTGTAAATGCGCAACGCCTGGAATGTAGTTTTATCATGACTGACTTGGCCGGTTCGACCCAATTTATGGAGAATGCCGATTCAGCAAAGGTAGCACAATTAATCAATGACTACTTAGATCAATTAATTGCGATTGCCTTTCGTTATAATGGGACGTTAACCAGAATTATCGGGGATGGGGTTGCAATTATGTTTTCAGCGCCACTCATGCAAAATGACCATCGGCAACGTGCAATCGAATGTGCTCTGGAGATGGGTAAATTTACCAAAATTTATGCCACTGCGCTTCGTCTCCAAGGTACCGAATTTTGTGATACTCGAATTGGCGTCAATACGGGCGTAGTATTGGTTGGTAATTTCGGAGGTAGAGCAATTTTTGATTATCGCGCTTTAGGCGACCCAATTAATACAGCGTCGCGTCTTGAGAGTGTTAATCGCTATTTGGGAACGCAAATCTGTATCTCGGAAAGTACTCTCAATGGCTGCCATAACGTGATTAGTCGACCTATCGGGCAATTACTGTTAAAAGGTAAAAGTCAGGCATTTATGACCTATGAGCCGTTGGGCATTAACTCTGGAACTCAGCGAGTTGAACGAGATCATGAATATGAACAGGCTTATCATTTTTTGCTCCAAAACCAATCGAGCCATGCGTTAGCAGCATTCCAAAAATTATTAGCCAATCGACCTCACGATACATTGGTAGCTTTTCATATTGCCAGATTACAAAAAGGCGAATATGGCAATCATATTGTCATTTCTGAAAAATGAAAATATGGTATTGTCATTAAAAGAGTTTCAGGTCATGATTAATTTTCGGAAAAAATATTCATGTACAAATAATTATAAAATTCAATAAAATGTTTTATATTAACTACAAGTATCTTGAATTTAAGCGTTGACTATATTTAGTTTCTAAATATTCTAATTTAAATATATTCATAAGCTTGAAAAATTCATGGTTAGTCATTAAGCTTAACAAATCGAATCAAAAGTAACTGGATGTATTTTATTGGTAGTAATATTGATTTGTTATGAGTTTCCTTATCGAGATCCCTATACTGATGATATTAGTGCAAACATGAACATCCGGAAAATTTCACTTATCTTCTTGTTGACAATGGTTTTTTCGTCGACTTGTATAGCGAAAACCTCTGATGCGAAAATAGTTGCGATTACCTCGGCTACTTTTAATCCGGGGCCTGTATCGCGCAATATTCTACGGGCAATATTCGTGATGCGTCTGTCTAAATGGAATGACGGAACACCGGTTAAAGTTTATGTTTTTGATGATGCATCGTCCGCACATGAAGCATTCTGTAAAGAAATTTTGCAATTTTTTCCCAAACAACTGCGTCAAGCTTTAGATAAACAAGTATTCTCTGGGTTGGGGCAATATCCTGAGCAGGTTGATTCTGTGACTGAAATGTTAACTAAAGTGAAGTCGACCCCTGGTAGTATCGGATATATATATAATGATGAGGTGAGCGAGGATGTGCGCATTCTTCAAATTACTCCTTAATTTTCGAACAAGTTTTGGATTTTATTTGTTGTTTTTGATGTCCACTGGCACGCATGCATTGGATTATTTCGATAATCGTCTTCAAGTACATGGTTTTTTCTCACAAGGGATGATCAAAACCAGTGACAATAATTTTTTGGGTGATAGTCACAATGTTAGTTTTGATTTTCGGGAAATTGCGTTGAATGCCTCTTATCGCGCGCTGCCTAATTTACAATTTTCATCGCAGCTTATGTCCCATTTTGCAGGCGCAAGTGATACCGGCGGAGTCGATGCAGATTATGCCTTTGTCGATTGGACAGTGGCATCCGGCGAGTGGGGACGAGGAGGAATTCGTGCAGGTCGTGTGAAGAATCCTTATGGGCTTTACAATACAACCCGTTTTGTCCCGTTTACGCGACCGGGGATAATTTTACCGCAGTCGATCTATTTTGAACGGACCCGTAAGCTCGCCATATCCTCTGAGGGCGCTGAGTTCTATTTTGACTGGCTCAATAACATTGGAACATTAGGCGTAAATATCGTTTTGGGATGGCCTAATGCAGATGATAAAGCAACAGAAGTTGCTTTTTTTGGTAGAGATTTTCCAGGTAAGCCTGATCCTCATTTTACGCAGCTGTATCAATTAAATTTTGAAGGTGCCGATAAAAACTGGCGTGTTGCGGCAACTTTGGCTGATGTGAATTACTCTTATATATCAGGTGGTAAGAACGATCCGCTAAAAGCAGGTGAATTCAATTTTACACCGTATATTTTTTCCGCTCAATATGAAGCGGAAACCTGGAGCTTTACTACAGAATATGCGGTTCGGCCTTCGTCTTTTAATGATTTTGGTCTGATTTCGAATCGAAAAATCACGGGCGAGAGTTTTTATGTGCAAGCGACTTATAATTTACTGCCTAAGATAGATTTACTGACCCGTTATGATGTTGCTTTTCTCAATCGTGCAGATCGAGATGGTGAAACCTATGCTGCACAAACGGGTCGACCCGCGTTTACTCAGTTCTCAATGGATTGGACTTTAGGAATACGCTACGATATTACACCCGCTATTATGTTGAGGGCCGAGTATCATAATATTGACGGCACCGCAATGCTGCCAACCTTGGATAACCCTAATCCTCAACAACTGGTCAGACACTGGGATATGGGAATGGTTTTGGTTTCCTTTCGTTTCTAAAATTATCGATGAGCGATGAATTCATTGATGGTAACTATACGATGAATAATTTTAACATTGACTTTGGTTAATACCTCAGGAACGCTAATGTCTGCTAGAAAGGAAAAATTAATCAAATTCTTAAGCTTAAAATGGAAGATTCTATTAACGCTAGGGATGATGATTTTATTGTTGATGGTGATCTTTATTTTCTTGGCATTCCGTGAACAGATGAGTCGGTTTGAAAAGAACCGGCTGGTTATTCATAATCGACTCTTAACGCAAGCGGAGGCTCAACTCGATAATTTCTCGTCGCAGATCTTGAAAGTTGCTTCGTTAGTCGCCACGATTGCCAGCAATGTTGATTCCGATCAGCAATTTAATCAAAGAAATATACAAAAAAATCGGATTGATAGCGCTTGGGTGACTTTGCAAGTGGATTATGGTCTCGAATCAATACAAGTTTATGATGCGAAAGCCACCTTGATTGAACATTGGAGTACCAATCCCTTGCTCGAGCAAGATCAGGATCGTGTCCGCACCGCTATCATGCAAGAAGAAAACAAAACCTGGATTAGCTGTCAACGGGTATGCCAACAGTTTGCGGTTGCGCCGATTCTTTCGGAAGGCAAAATAGCCGGGGCGGTGGTTGTTTCGGCGACTATGGTCGAATTGCTCATGGCTTTTAACCGTTTTGCGGATGCTGATATCGGTTTTTTATTGAGGGATCAGTCGGGTGAATCGACCTATCTACCGCAACTGGGGTTGCGGGTCGCTGGGTTAACTAATTCCGCACACAATATTGCAGTTTTGAAAAATATATCAGTTATTTCGAATCTTCAGGATATGTCATCGATTCGAACCCAGTATATCAATCAAACTTATGATCTAATCTTCAAGGTACTCGAAAATGCCCAAGGTGGAGATTTCCAGGCCAAAATAGTCATTATTGATGATATCACCGAGTCGTATCAACTGATTCGTAGACAAACGCAGCAAATTATCCAAGCAAGTGCTTTTGGATCGCTGCTGATCTTGGGCTTAATTTATGCGCTTTTAAATAATCCATTACGACGGGCAACGAATGCGGCCCAGGCAATTCCTTTGCTCGGTGAGCATGATTTTACAGGGGTTCGAACTAAAATTCGTCTTCGACGGCACCATTTTTTAAAAGATGAGATTGATGTGCTTTACGAATCGGCGCTTCATTTGACCGATCATCTTGAAACCTTGGAGTATGAGGCTGAACTTCATCGAGCCGAAATGGTTGAAATGGTCAAACGAATTACGCTGGCGCATGAGTTTTCTGAACGTATTCTGGATACGGCTCAGGTAGTGATTTTGACGCAGTCCGAAAGCGGGCATTTAAAAAGTATCAACCATTTTGGGAAACAATTTTTAGGTTGGACTGAAGGCAATCTGCTGGATAATTTACTTTTGATCTCGACATCATCGCCACGCAGTTTTCTTGAGCATGAATTGCTCGATGTGTTTCAAAATATTGTTTCCGGAGCGGTTAATCATTATTACCATGAATGTGTTTTAGTATGTGCCGATGGTAGTGAACGCGATTTCGCTTGGCATCATTCGCGCCTTGAAGGTGATGAAATTCAAGTACTTTCAGTCGGTATCGATATTACCCAACGCAAAGAGAATGAAGCTAAAATTCTTTATTTAGCGGAACATGATCAATTAACAGGGCTTATTAATCGAGAATGTTTCCTTCATAAAATTGAAGAAATATTGCCGATGATTAAACGGTTTGGTCATCGTTATACCTTGCTGTATCTTGATTTGGATGGTTTTAAATATGTAAACGATGTTTCAGGTCATCAAGCTGGTGATTTAGTGTTAAGGATGGTTGCCAAGGAATTGTTGAGTGTGATAAGAGCTGATGACATGCTTGCAAGATTGGGCGGGGATGAACTCGCTATTCTATTGTTTGAGTGTGATCAGGAGGGGGCGATCACGGTAGCAGAAAAGATCAACGACCAATTGAACGCCATAAAATTTCCCGGCTTAGTCGGTGAACATTGTATATCGGCTAGTATCGGAATTGTAGAATTGGCAGGTGATAATCGCAGTGTTAAACAATTACTATGTAATGCCGATATCGCGATGTATCAAGCTAAATCTAAACGGGGTTCACGGTGGCACATTTTTTCCGAAGGCGAACAGTTGCTTGAAAAGCTGCAACAACGCTTGCTAATGGAAGATCAGATTAAACAGGCGCTTAGAGATCAGCGTTTTATAATGTATTATCAACCGATTCTGGACATTTCGAATAACCGCATTAGTCATTACGAAGCCTTGGTGCGGATGTTAAAAGAAGATGGCACGTTGGTTCCACCGATTGAATTTATCGAAGTCGCAGAAAAAACTGGCTTGATCCAGGCGTTGGATCATTACGTTGTCAATCTTGTCATAAGGCGCTGGGCCGAATTTGTTGATAAGGATAATCAGCTGAAAGTAGCCATTAATCTGTCCGGTCACAGTATGACCGATTCCACTTTATTACAACGATTACAGGAATTGTTCGCACTCTATCCACACTTGCCTTCAAGAGTGATCTTTGAAATTACCGAGACGGCTGCCGTCGCAGACTTTTCGGCCGCCCGTGAGTTTATTGAAACAGTTCGAGGAATGGGGTGTGCTTTTTCACTGGATGATTTTGGCGTCGGTTTTTCATCATTTTATTATGTGAAACATTTGCCGGTTGACTATGTAAAGCTCGATGGTTCGTTTATTCGTGATCTTGCGGATAGTCCGGATGATCAGGTTTTCGTACGGGCATTGACTGAGATTGCTCGAGGCTTTGGAAAATCTACCGTAGCTGAGTTTGTTGGTAATGAGCAAGCTTTAGCGCTATTGCGCGAATTTGGTGTGAATTATGCGCAAGGGTTTTATATCGGTAAACCGTCACCAGATCTTCTTTAATTGGCGCTGATATTGAGGCTAAACCAATCCCAAGTCTTTAGTGTTGCAAAAATACACTTTTTGACAAACATTAAGATAAATCGCCCTCCCACCTAGTTTTTCTTGCTGTCCTGGCATATTATCTTGTGTATTACTTATAAGTGGGTCGTAAATTTCTTTGGATCCTGTTTATACTAGCCCTACACGATGTATCTGCTAGTGGAATAGAATTTTTATTGGTTGAATTTTTTGGGAGGATTTATGGATGAGGAAAAAATTGCAAGTTGGAAAAAATACCTCTGTTGGGCGATCGGTTCGGTGGTGGGTTTTGTTATTTGGTTTGTTATGCTGGTAATTGTTGATGATTTTGGAATGTGGCATTTTGAATTCGCAGGTTTTCTCTCAGAAATGCTGCGTTTCGGGCTGATTATTCTTACCGGATTGGTCGCGGCAGGGATTGGATTTTTGATCAATCTGTTTCTAGCGACCCTCTTTAAAAATGACAATATTTAACCGCTAAGCTCAAATTTTAGATGATAGGCTATGCGAGTTCGGATTGCAGCGCAGCACGAATGCAGCGAAGAATCCCGTAACTATACGTCCCTTCAAATAGCTCGAATATCGGTTTGAGCGAATTTTTTTTATCCTCGGGCAAGGCCAGAAAGGCGTCCTTGATCGGGTTGATTTCAGGAGGTGTCAGGGTTACGATTTCTTCGAGTGTTGCCATTTTCCGTTCTAACGCTTCGGCGAGATGCACATAAATGGTGTCTAATTTTAATTGCCGCTGTCGCGCAATTTGCTCAACGCTGTAGCCGAGCCTGAACAGGGCTAAGGATTCTGCGGCGGTGTTGGGCAGGCCGATTGGATGATGGCCCGATTGTGCTGTAAAGTCGCTTAACACTTCTAAGATCGGTTCGCCATAAAGTTCCAGTTTGCGTGTGCCAATCCCCGAAATTTTGCCAAGTTCACGTAAGTTTCTAGGCTTCAGTTCCATGATTGCCATTAGGGTTGCGTCATGGAAAATGACATAGGGCGGGACATTCTGCAATTCTGCTAATTCCTTGCGTTTTGCCCGTAACGCTTCCCAGAGCGCTGGATCAGCTGGAGTAATCATCGATTTTTTATCTCGATGCTGTAGGTTCGTTTTAGAGACGTGTAAATCCCGCCGCAGCATTATTTTTTGTTCGCCGCGCAGCACCGGTCGACATTCGCTGGAGAGCTTTAATGCGCCGAAGGCTTCAAAATCGACCACCACCAAGCCACGAGCAATTAATTGTCTAAATACTGAACGCCATTGTTGTTCGTCCAGATCTTTCCCGATGCCGAATGTCGATTGATGATCGTGGCCGAAACTTTTGATTCGTTCGGTGACTTTGCCTTGCAACACCTCAATTAAATAACTTACCCCAAAACGCTGACCGGTTCGATAAATACTGGATAATGCTTGCTGTGCTGCTAGGCTCCCATCCCAGGTTTTCACCGGTTCAAGACAAGTGTCGCAATTTCCACAGGGAGTGTTAAGTTCGTCACCAAAATAACTTAACAAGGCTTGACGACGACAATGAACTTGTTCGCATAAAGCCAGCATGGCCTCCAGTTTATGATATTCGACCCGTTTATGGAGTTCATCGGCAGTCGAATTTGCGAGCATTTGGCGTAAGGTAATCACATCTTGCAAGCCATAAGCCATCCAGGCATTTGCCGGTAAGCCATCACGCCCGGCACGCCCGGTTTCCTGATAATACGCTTCAATGCTTTTCGGTAAATCCAAATGCGCGACAAAGCGCACGTTGGGCTTGTCAATGCCCATGCCAAAGGCGATTGTTGCGACGATAATAATGCCTTCCTGCATTAGAAAACGGTGCTGATTGCGTTGTCGATCTTCCGGCGACATTCCGGCGTGATAGGGTAGTGCGGTCATTCCTTTGTCAATTAACCAGGCGGCGGTATCATCAACTTTTTTGCGTGATAGGCAGTAAACGATTCCGGCGTCTCCAGAATGTTCTGTCGAAATAAAATGTAATAATTGCTGCCGAGCGTTTTGCTTCTGAACAATCCGATATTGAATATTGGGTCGATCAAAACCGCTGATAAAAATTTGCGCTTGAGTTAAGTTGAGACGCTCAATGATTTCCTGCCGGGTTTTTTCATCGGCGGTTGCGGTCAGGGCAATACGCGGAATTTTCGGAAATCGCTCGTGCAGCACGGATAATTGTAAATAATCGGCACGGAAATCATGTCCCCATTGCGAGACGCAATGTGCTTCGTCGATGGCAAAGAGATTGATGTGGAGGCGTTGCAATAAGCTAAGTGTACGTTCCGAATTGAGTCGTTCAGGTGCGATATACAGCAGATCGAGCTCATTGTTGAGCAGGCTTCGTTCAATACGCTGGTTTTGATCAAGGCTTTGAGATGAGTTTAGAAACGCTGCTTTAACCCCAGATTGCAATAAAGCGCTGACTTGGTCTTGCATCAGGGCGATCAGCGGAGAAATTACAATGCCGACGCCGCCTTTGACAATGGCGGGTATCTGATAACACAGCGATTTTCCACCGCCAGTCGGCATTAGAACCAAGGCGTCCTGATCGTTTAATAAGGCCTCAATAATTGCTTCTTGTGGCCCTCGAAAGTGTTCGTAACCAAAAACAGCACGTAAAATTTGCCGAGCTTGCTTAATCACGCCAGACTTTCCACGTACTGTTTTATTATGATGGTAATTTGGTTAAGCTTTGACTTTAATTAACCAGCCGCCTTGGGATTTGCAGCCTAATTTAGTGCCCACAATCACATCCAGGCGCACATACTTACCGGTTAATTCTGGGGTTAATTTACTTTTGACCAAGGTAAAGCTGGTATTTGATGAAATTTCAGTCTTTAAAGCTTTGTCTTTCGCCATCACGCGTATTTTGTTCGGATCAGGTTCCCCGGCGATCTTAAACGAAAATTCGGCTTCTGCGGGGACTTCAACGCGTTCGGGTTGGGTATATTCAGTTAACGTAAAATCAGTAATTTTGGGTGGTTTACACACTTCTTCGGTTTCTTCGGTAGTGGCTGCAAACGCTGAAGTGCTCAAAGCCATGCTTAAGGCGGCTAAGGTTAGATAAAAAAACGTGATTCGTTTCATGATTATTCCCCATTTTTTGTTGTTCTAATGTCAATAATAACGTGTTTGGCGGTAAATGATGGTGTGAGATTTCGCCCCAAAAACCATCAAGGCGCAATTATATATCCAGCACAGAGGTTTTGTATTTACCATGTATATTGCTCAGGTAAAACTGATTTAAGTGCCTATGAGAAAAACTTAAGCGATTTTAGTCACATAATCATACAAACCAAATATTAAATGAGATATCCCGACGTAAAGAAAGAACCAAGTGAAGTTCGGGTCAATTTCAACATTATTCACTTCGCCATAAAAAGGTAACGTACCGATCATAGACACCAGAAAGAAACCGACAAATACAAACATTTTACGGTTGTTACTGATCCAGCAATACCCACAAATCAATAATTCGCTGATGGCTAGAAAAACCAGCATAATTTTCAAATTTTGCGCTAATTCTCCATAGAGGTCGGTATTAAATTCGAAGACGACATAATCCGGCGATATCGACAATAGGCAGCCGATCACCAACACAATAACAGAGATATAGAAATTACCTTCAATAATGAATTTGAAAGCGTGTAAAAATTTAAAATTTGAAAAATTCATTTTCATTACCCTGAAATTCGTTGAAAAAATGTGTTGATCACGTTTTTAAGATAATTTAGCGTTGTCGGCATATTGAGTAAAATGGATTCACATGGTTTCAGCATATAACAAAACCTGTAACAAATCTATACAAAATATGAACAAGATAACGGAAGGTATTACAAATCTACGCAGTGTTTTAGTTTATCGACCGATTGAGAGGAGGGTATTGCGCTATTAGCCAGTTATCAGGTTTTAATTAGGTTGACACTTGATCGGCACCTCATAGAAAATACCTGTTTTATCAAGATCGTCGAATCGACTCCAAAATGGAAAATAGTCATAACGTTAGTCATAATCTCGTTTCAGTCCACAACCTTTCTTTCTACCACGGTCAACGAAAGATATTTGATAATATCTCAATGAACTTTGAACGGGGCAAAATTACAGCGATCATGGGACCCAGCGGTACCGGAAAGACGACGTTGCTTAAACTGATTGGGGGGCAATTAGTTCCGAGCAACGGCAAGGTTATCGTTGACGGTCAAAATGTGCAACAATTGACCCGAACCCAACTCTATGAGTTGCGCAAAAAAATGGGCATGTTGTTTCAAAGTGGCGCATTGCTTACTGACCTGAATGTCTATGACAACGTAGCTTTTCCGCTCAGAGAACATACCCACTTGCCTGAATCGATGATCCGCACCTTGGTTTTAATGAAATTACAGGCAATTGGTCTGCGTGGCGCCAGAAATTTAATGCCCAATGAGCTGTCGGGGGGCATGGCAAGACGGGTGGCATTGGCTCGCGCCATCGCTTTGGACCCGCTGATGATTATGTACGATGAACCGTTTACCGGTCAGGATCCGATTTCGCTCGGGGTGCTGTTGCATTTAATCAAAGCGCTCAACACCACTTTGGGACTAACCAGTATTATTGTCTCGCATGACGTGCATGAAACCTCTGCGATTGCTGATTATATCTATGTTATTTCCGATGGCAAGGTGGTTGATCAGGGCACGCCTCAAGACATTAAACATTCTGACTCCGATTGGGTGCAGCAGTTTATGAATGGCGATGCCGACGGTCCGGTACATTTTCATTATCCTGCCCCTGATTATGTCGATGATCTGTTATCCTATTCCACTCACTAAACCTAAAAGGCCCAAGCTTAATGCTACAATTATTCCAACATCTAGGCCACCAGACGCTGAGTAGTTTTAGAAAACTGGGGCGTGGTAGTTACTTTTTGGTAAATACCTTAAGAGGTTTTCCGAATATTTTGATTCGCCCGCGCTTATTGGTCAATCAGATGTACTCGGTTGGCGTTTTATCGTTTCTGATTATTACCATATCTGGCCTATTTGTCGGTATGGTGCTTAGTCTGCAAGGCTATTACACACTTTCCGATTTTGGTGCGGAAGCCTCTTTGGGGGTTATGGTGGCCACCGCGCTTGTCCGAGAATTAGGCCCAGTAGTTACGGCGCTTCTTTTTGCTGGACGCGCAGGTTCTGCTCTGACTGCCGAAGTCGGACTGATGAAAGCGACCGAACAGTTATCCGGTATGGAGATGATGGCGGTTGATCCGATTCAACGAATTATCGCGCCGCGCTATCTGGCCGGCATTATTTCAATGCCAATTCTTGCGATCTTATTCAGCAGTATTGGTGTCTTAGGGGGGCATTTGGTTGGCGTAGGCATGCTGAATGTCGACGACGGCGCTTATTGGGCGCAAATGCAATCTAAACTTGATTTTCGAGACGACATTATTAATGGCATGATCAAAAGCTTAGTGTTCGGCTGTGTCGTCACCTGGATCGCACTTTTTGAGGGTTATGATGCCATTCCAACTTCGGAAGGTGTCAGCAGAGCAACGACCCGAACTGTTGTGAATTCTGCCTTCGCCATTTTAGGACTCGATTTTATACTTACCGCGATGATGTTTGGAGATTGATACAATGCAACATACTCACACCCAGGATACCTTAGTCGGCCTTTTTGTCGCTGCCGGGATCGTTGGTTTATTTTTTTTGGCGATGCACGTCAGTAATTTGGGTTCATTCGTTGATAATGATGATGGTTACGTGGTCACCGCGCGTTTTCAAAACTCCGGTGGCTTGAAGATTAAATCTCCCGTATCGATGGCAGGCGTCAAAATTGGACAGATCAGTGATATTTCTCTGGATAAGAATCATCGCTCAATCGTTAAAATGAAAATTAAGTCTGAGTATAACAATTTACCCTCGGATACCTCAGCCAGTATCTTTACTGCCGGCTTACTTGGCGAGCAGTATGTGAATCTTGAACCGGGTGGGATGGATGATTTTTTGAAAGATAAGAGCGAGATCGACATCACGCAATCAGCCATCATTCTGGAACAGGCTTTAGGCCAATTTTTGTTCAAAAAATCGGCAGACGATGCTCACAAGTAAGAAGTTTATGCCAAACCAAAGCGATAATTCTATGCGTCCCTATCGAAATCAACAGCATCAGAAATTAACCATCGTTGAAATCAGTGATGGACATTTTTCGATCAAAGGAAATTTAACTTTTGCAAATATCGATAAAGATATACTAAAGTCATTTGGTTTTTTAAATAGTGCCAAAGTGATTAGTATTGATTTGAATCAGGTTCACACCACCGATAGTGCGGGTTTGGCGCTTATGATCGAATGGTTAAAATATTGCCGAAAAAATGCCATTGAACTGCATTTCAAAAATGTTCCCCCCCAGTTAAACGCGCTAGCCAAACTGAGTGGCTTTGATCAAAACATCGCCAGCACTCTGGCCGAACAGTAAACCGTGAGTGCAACAATACTCTTGTTGCCCTTACTTACATTTATAATTACCAAGACCTTAAACAGTCATAGACAAAATCACCATGGATAAATTGATAATAAAAGGCGGAACAATGCTCAATGGAGAAATTAGAATCTCCGGAGCTAAGAATGCAGCTCTTCCGATCTTGGCCGCCACGACACTTTCAGAAGCGCCGGTTAGCATCGGCAATGTCCCTCATTTACATGACATTACCACGACCATGGAACTTCTGGGGCGAATGGGAATTCGCTTGGTCGTCGATGAAAAAATGAATGTCGAAGTGGATTCGAGCTACATCACCAATTATGACGCTCCTTATGAACTCGTGCGTACCATGCGCGCGTCGATTTTGGTCTTGGGGCCATTGTTGGCTCGTTTTGGCGAAGCACATGTGTCATTGCCCGGCGGTTGCGCCATTGGGAGTCGTCCGGTTGACATCCACTTAAGCGGACTTGAAAAGATGGGTGCCAGCATTCAAGTCGAAAATGGCTATATTCATGCACGCTGTAAGCGCCTGAAAGGCTGTCGATTGGTTCTTGAAAAAATTACCGTGACCGGCACCGAAAACTTACTGATGGCGGCGTGTTTGGCCGAAGGAACGACCATTATTGAAAATGCCGCTAAAGAACCTGAAGTCAACGATCTGGCGCATTTTTTGAATAAAATGGGCGCGAAAATTAAAGGCATCGGCACTGATATTCTCGAAATTGAAGGGGTTGAAAAGCTCGGTGTCGAATCGATTCATTATGACATCATGCCTGATCGTATCGAAAGCGGCACTTATCTGGTGGCCGCCGCCATTACTCGCGGTAGAATCAAACTCAAAAATACCTGTCCTGACGCTTTGGACGCTGTTTTGGATAAGTTACGCGAAACGGGCGCAGATATCACCACAGGCGATGACTGGATTGAACTTGATATGCATGGTAAGCGCCCGAAAGCCGTTTCAGTGCGAACCGCCCCTTATCCGGCATTTCCGACCGATATGCAGGCGCAGTTTACGGCCATGAACAGTGTGGCTGATGGTGTTTCAATTATTACCGAAACAGTGTTTGAAAATCGTTTTATGCATGTGCAGGAAATGCAGCGCATGGGAGCTGATATTCGTCTCGAATCCAATACCGCGATCTGTAAAGGCGTTGAAAAACTGACAGCCGCGCCGGTGATGGCGACCGATTTGCGTGCTTCCGCCAGCTTGGTCATTGCTGCCTTAGTGGCTACCGGCGAATCGATGGTAGACAGAATTTATCATATCGATAGAGGCTATGATCATATCGAAGAGAAACTTTCTCAATTAGGCGCGACAATTCGTCGTGTTCCGCGTTAATTAACTTTAAGCTGATATTTTCAATGTTAACAATTGCAGTTTCTAAAGGCCGCATCTATGAAGATGCGCTGCCTTTACTCGCAGAGGCCGGCATTATTCCGGTGGATGACCCTAAAAAAAGTCGTAAGCTCATTTTAGATACCACGCGTGAAGACGTTAAAATCGTTATCATTCGCGCCACCGATGTACCCACTTTTGTCGAATATGGCGCAGCCGACCTTGGTATTGCCGGTAAAGATGTGTTACTCGAACATGGCGCGGAAAGTCTTTACGAACCGCTGGATCTGAAAATCGCCGCCTGTCGCTTGATGACCGCGACTCCTAAAGATTTGACCGAATTACCAAGACGTATTCGCGTGGCGACCAAGTATGTGAAAACCGCGCAGAGCTATTTTGCGAGTCGTGGTATTCAGGCGGAAATTATCAAATTATACGGTTCGATGGAACTTGCGCCTTTGGTTGGCTTGGCGGATTGTATTGTCGATCTCGTCGATACCGGCAACACTCTCAAAGCCAATGGCCTTGAGCCACGCGATTTAATTACCGAAATCAGTTCGCGCTTGATTGTCAATAAAGCGGCAATGAAAATGAAACATGCCGAAATTCAAGCCTTGATTGATAATTTTAAGCAAACCCTAGCCTCCAGATAGGTTGATGATTATGACCAGTATTTCTATGACGCGCCTTGATAGCGGCGATGCGAACTTTAAGAATCAGTTAGATACCTTGCTCGCCTGGGATGACCAAGATGATTTAGATATTCATCAGCGAGTGCTGGAAATCATTGCTAGGGTGCGTAAAGAAGGCGATAAGGCGCTGATTGAATATACTAATCGTTTCGATCATTGCGCTATTGATGACCCTTTGCAATTAGAACTTCCAAAAGCGCAACTTAAGGCCGCTTGGGATCAACTTCCCGTTGAAAGTGCCGAAGCATTGCAGATGGCCGCTGAACGCATTCGTCGCTATGCTGAAGAGCAAAAAATGACCTCATGGCAGGCTACCGAAGCCGATGGAACTTTGCTCGGTCAACAAGTGACACCACTGGATAGCGCCGGTTTATATGTGCCGGGCGGCAAAGCCGCGTATCCGTCATCGGTGTTGATGAATGCGATTCCGGCCAAAGTGGCTGGCGTGGGTGAATTAATTATGGTGGTTCCGACGCCTCATGGTGAAACCAATGCGTGGGTATTAGCCGCAGCCTATCTGGCTGGCGTCGATCGAGTCTTTACAATTGGTGGGGCGCAAGCCGTCGCCGCCTTGGCATACGGCACCGAAACTGTGCCGACGGTCGATAAAATTGTCGGTCCAGGCAATATCTACGTTGCGACAGCCAAAAAACTCGTGTTTGGTCAGGTGGGCATCGATATGATTGCGGGACCCTCGGAAATTCTGGTGATTTGTGATGGTCAGACTGATCCGGACTGGATTGCGATGGATTTGTTTTCTCAGGCCGAACATGATGAAAACGCGCAAGCAATTTTGATTTCTCCGGATGCCGAATTTTTAGAAGCGGTCGCGCAAAGTATTGCCAAACTACTTCCCGAGATGGAGCGGGCCGCTATTATTCGCCAGTCTTTGAATACCCGCGGTGCCTTAATTAAAGTAAAAGATTTAAGTGAAGCGGCTGAGGTGGCTAATCGGATTGCACCCGAACATCTGGAATTGTCGGTTGCTGAGCCGGAAAGCTTATTGCCGAAAATTCGTAATGCCGGCGCAATCTTCATGGGTCGTTACACTGCTGAGGCGCTTGGAGATTATTGCGCAGGTCCTAACCATGTGTTGCCAACTTCAGGGACTGCCCGGTTTTCTTCACCTCTGGGAGTTTATGATTTTCAAAAGCGTTCGAGTTTAATCAATTGTTCAGCGCAAGGTGCCAGCGAACTCGGTAAGATTGCTTCGCTGCTTGCACGCGGAGAGGGCTTGACTGCGCACGCAAGATCAGCAGAATTTCGTATTAATTCCTAATAAAACCGTTAGCGTTCAGGTCCTCAAAAAAGCCTACAAACCATCACTAAAGAGTTTGTAGGCTTTTTTTAAATCAGATGCTTCAAGCAATTTTTTCATTTTGGATGGTGTGGCACATTAAATGCCGCATGTTTTTAAAATGCATCCACGTTGCGATTTTGAACACTAAGCAGGCATAGTTCAGACATGCTCGAAATATTGAGTTTACTTTTAATCCGATGTTTGTGCGCACTGACTGTTTTATAACTGATATTCAAAGATTCGCTGATTTCATTCATACTTTTACCGTTAACCAGTAAATTAAAAACTTCCTGCTCACGTAGCGATAGTTTTTTTTCAACATGGTTTAATTTAGGTGAAATCGCCCCAAAGACCAGTTGTTCTGCCATCAATGGATCAATATAACGTCCCGTATCCACTACCTTTCTAATCGCCTCAAGCAATTTATCCGGGTCGGTGTCCTTGGTCAGATAGCCGTTGGCTCCGGCTTCCAAGGCTTTAACCGCAACTTGCGGTTCGTTGTGCATACTGAGTACCAGAATTTTCACTTTAGAAAAACGTTTCCGAATTCGGTTAATAATTTCGATACCACTGATTTTGGGCATTGAGATATCCAGAAGGATAATATCGGGTTTGATCTTTTCAAGCAGGCAAAGTAAAGATTCACAATCGCTGGCTTCACCAACCGTTTCAATATCGTCTACCATTTTAAATAATTGAACTAAGCCGCTGCGGACAATGCCATGATCATCGGCAATGATTATTTTTATCATATTTTTTTTACCAATTGAGTGCTAGGCACTCTTAATAATATGGAAGTTCCCTGGCTAGGATGACTGATAATATCAAATTCAGAGTTTAAGACAATTGCGCGTTCACGCATTCCAAAAATGCCAAATGTATAATTATTTTTAACGCTGGAAACATCAAAGCCTATACCATTATCTGAAATTTTCAATAAAAGCTCCTGTTCATTTTTGATTAAGTTGATTGTAACTTTTGTAGCTTTAGCGTGGCGTGTGACGTTAGTTAAAGACTCCTGAACAATTCGGAAAATATTTAAGGATATTTTGTCGACTAGGTTGAGGTTTTGTACGCCAATCGATACCTCACATGAAATACGGGTGTGTTTATAGAATTGTTCTGCGAGCCAATGTAAGGTAACTCGCAAAAAATATCCCCCTCTAATTTTCATCAGAGCGTCACTATAACTGATGTATCCTACGGGGATAATTTTACCTATCAAAACCGAAATGATCAGCTTATCAAAAAAACACATCACTACGATTAAAGATGCTGCGA
>CANNKG010000038.1 GCA_947505105.1 Methylococcaceae bacterium
GCTCGCCATAATGACGTGGAAATGTGGGAAAAAGATAACATTCCTTACACTGTTCGAAAAAAACGCCAAGCTTTTTTCAACAATATTGCAAGCCAAAAATCGGGAGTAAAATAACTGGGACAGAGGGACTTATTTCGACAGCCTAGTCTCCACCCAACATACAATATCGAGCGCAACGTTTGCCGGGACGATCACGGCCGATTCGGGAGTCAATTTATCAAGCCAATTCGATCTTAAACAACACGTCGAAATTCTGGTGGAGCTTAAACCGGAGGCTGCCCATGTAAATCAAACGGGCGCAGTATATATAGTCGCCCGTTACAATGGCCAATGGTTCGCCCAAGGTGACGACAGTCAGTGGCATAGCTGGGATCGGCAACTCGAGAGCCTCAAGACCCTAGTAAGTTGGAATCCGCTCCAGACCAACGAACAGCGCGTCGTGACGACTAATTTATCAGGGCTACCGGGCGACTTCGAAATTTATACCGGCTACCAAGTTGGTGACGATGTTCACTATGGTGCAACGCCATTCAAGTTTATGGTAGTCGATAATCCGCAATTAGCCTGTCTTCCACCCAAAATCTACCAAAATGACCAGTGCGTTGTGCCCAAACAGATTTATAGCAGCACGGATCTTGGTCCAACCAGTAATCCTGAGCTGATCGGACCACTCGGAGGCACGTTGCGTATGACTCATTCAGGAATTGAGTATTCACTTGAAATTAAACCGTATGCGCTTGAAAAAAATACGCCTATTAGTATGACACCCGTTTCTATCCCCAGTTTACCTGGCGCGGTGGCGATCAGACTGGAACCTTCCGGGCTTCAGTTCAAAGTTCCTGCCCACCTGATCATGAGTCCCAAACCCTGGGAAGAACCCATGATTGCTATTGGTTTTAAAGAAAATTCGGAAGATTTACAGCTCGAAAGTGCCACTCAAACTCCAACCGGCGTCTGGATACCGGTACCCAGTTTTTCGACTCATGGCATTGTGACCACCCGGATACTCAAACCAGTCATTAGCGTGCCAGATACGCTCATCGATGCCTTATCCAGAAATGCGCGTGCACCGATCAAACTGTCAGCGGGTGCGGAACATACCTGTTATGTCAAGGGCGATACGTCGATTACCTGCTGGGGATTGGATAGCAGTCAACAAGCCAGTGGTGCATTTTCTCCGCTAAGCGTCAACGGCGTTAGCTCATCCCTAAATAACGTGGTGGAAGTTGCTGCCGGGGGAAAACATAGTTGTGCCCGCTTGAATGATAGGACCATTCGCTGCTGGGGAGCCAATGACTTTGGACAATTCGGGAATGGGAGCCAAACCCCATCAGGTGGGACAAACACAAGCAGCTTCCCCCCACCTTTGGTCAGCGGCATCACTAACGCGACCGCTCTAGTAGCCGGAGCCAATCATAATTGCGCCATCCTGACTGATGGCACGGTCAAATGTTGGGGCAAGGGTGATCGCGGGCAGTTGGGCAATAATGCCGCACCTGCATTTACCACGACACCAGTGTCCGTCCAAGGCATCACCAATGCCATCGATATTGCCGCGGGTGCCAATCATACTTGTGCGTTACTGGCCGATATGACGGTCAAATGTTGGGGTGACAACACCTTTAGACAACTTGGCAGTTCGAATACTGAAAGCTTTAAGAATACGCCGGTTTCGGTCGCTTCCTTGACCGATGTTGTCGCGGTTGCGGCTGGCGAAGATTATAACTGTGCCAGAAAAGCGGGTGGTACTATCTTGAATCCTGGTGGAGCGGTAATCTGTTGGGGACGCAATACGCAAGGCCAGCTAGGGATTGGCAGTGTCAGTAGCTCTGTGAGCAATGCCCAAACGCCGGTACGCAATATTACGACGGCAGTAGCAATTGATTTAGGCCGCGTTCATTCGTGCGCAAGACTTAGCGATGGCACCATCAAATGTTGGGGACAAATAGGTTCAGGTTTGCTCGGTTTTGTAGATCTGAATGCTGCGAATACGGCAGTCATTTTGCCCAATACGCCCGTACAAGGTATTACGACCGCCCGTGCGGTGTCAGCAGGGTCAGGTCATAGCTGCGCTCAACTGCGTGACTTGTCGGTACAATGCTGGGGAAATGCCAGTTTTGGACAACTAGAGCAGGGTTTTCATAATGGCCTTGCTTCAGATGGTTTTTCGCTGGCAGCCAGTCCAACACCCAGAACAGTCATTCCAGCACCTTAATAAACGAGGGCTTTAGGAATAAGCTGAGCTAAAAAGCGCATCATTCGCACATTCGATTGATGCGCTCCTTAAAGCAGCACACGCCAACTCTGCTTTTATAGATGCTAACATCTAGCTATCGCTATTGAGTCGAACGCAGTCTATACTAACTAACTAGCTATCGTCCTTTTATTTTTTAGCCCGAACCCTTATGAATACTGCTCTTGATGCCTTACTCAATTCCGCCGGCCAGATCATTTTAGGTAAACCACGGCAAATTCGTTTGGCGCTCTGTTGTTTGCTTGCCCGCGGCCATTTGTTGATTGAAGATATTCCGGGCGTTGGCAAAACCACCCTCGCACATACCTTGGCAAAATTACTCGGTCTTCAATATCAACGCATTCAATTTACCAGCGATATTTTACCTGCCGACATCATCGGTGCCTCGATTTTTGATGTTGATAAACATGAATTTACCTTTCATCCAGGGCCCATTTTTAACCAGATGATTTTGGCTGATGAAATCAATCGTTCGACGCCCAAAGCCCAAAGTGCTTTGCTTGAAGCGATGGAAGAACAACAAGTGACCGCCGAAGGGATTACCTATCCCCTTCCCCGTCCTTTTTTCGTCATTGCCACCCAAAATCCGACCCATCAACTCGGCACCTTTCCGCTGCCCGAATCACAACTGGATCGTTTTTTAATGCGCATTGAATTGGGATATCCTGATCGGCAAGCGGAACGTGAGTTGTTAATGGGCGAGAGCCGCTATCGTTTGATCAATCAGTTGACGGTCACTCTTCCCACTCACACCCTTTATGCCATGCAGGATGATATTGTCAAAGTTCACGTTGCTCCGGCATTATTGGATTACCTACAAGCTATTTTGAATTTTACGCGGACGTCTTCCGAGTACACCTGCGGACTTTCACCGCGCGCCGGTTTAGCCTTGATGACTGCCGCAAAATCCTGGGCTTATATGGATCGACGAGACTCAGTACTGCCCGAAGATGTTCAAGCGGTATTGGGCGCAGTTGCCGGGCATCGCTTACGCGCCGCCACCAATGATTCCGCGGCTATTGTCGCCCCCATTCTTGAACATGTTGGCATTCCCTAACCGATGTTCACCCAGCCTATTCGCAATTTAAAAGAACGCTTGCAATTAAGTCGTTTTTTTAAGGGGGAAAAACCGACCAAAGGACCGATTGAATTAAATCATCGGCGCATTTTCATTATTCCAACCCTAAGCGGCTTAGGTTTTGGTGTGCTATTATTGACTCTGCTTTTGATTGCTTTTGTCTATAATAATAATCTGGCCTATTTACTGTGTTTTTTCCTCGCCAGTATTTTTGTGGTCACAATTCTGCACACGTTCAGGGGATTAGCCGGTTTGAAGGTACAGGTCGGCCCGCATAAGCCGATATTTGCAGGAGAACTTGCCGCCATCCCGGTGATCATCGAAAACCCGTATCACTATCCTCGCCTACATCTGCAAATTCAGTTAGATCAAATCGAAACCTGCACAATAGAGGCTTCCTGCCAACAACAGATAATTATTCATACCAAAATTCTGCAACGCGGTCTACATGAACTCGATACGCTCCGTTTGATCAATACTTTTCCGTTAGGCTTGTTTCGTGCGTGGTCGCCACTCCGTTTTGACACACCGATTATGGTTTATCCGAAACCCGCTAAACAGTTAATACCGTTTCCGGATACCGACAGTGACGGCCTGCAATCCGGTGCGCATCAAAAAAGAGGTGGTGAGGATTTTTCAGGCTTACATGAATATCAACCCGGTGATGCTCCCAAACACATCCACTGGAAAGCCTTTGCCAAAGGCCAGGGCCTATTGACAAAACACTACAGCACTCAGCTGGCAAGTGAAATTTATCTCCACTTTGCCACCACGCCGGGACATAACCTTGAAGAACGTTTGAGTCAATTATGTCGCTGGGTCATTGATGCCGAAGCGTCTGGCATTCGGTATGGATTCAATATACCGGGCCTGAATTTACCGCCCTCGTTCGGTACCCTCCATCGTAGCCGATGCCTGGAAGCATTGGCCTGTTTCTGATTATGTTAGACCATGTTCATTCCAACGTCTTAATTTTCCTACTGTGCTCGGTCGGCTTAATTGTCTTGCCACATGCCTGGAATCTCTCGAATCTGATCATCGGTTTTTTTTATATTCTGTGGCTGTGGCGTTTATTAGGCGTTTATAGAAAAACCGTCTTACCAAATCGATTAATTCTATTTCTAGCAACACTTGCCGGTATCGCACTTCTGTACTCGCAGCATCAAGGATTGTTGGGATTGGATGCAGGTACTCACATCATCATTACGGCGCTCGGCTTGAAATTGCTGGAAATTCGCTCGGAACGGGATTTGTATCTAGTTGTCTACCTTGCCTTTGTCGTCGCTGCGACGCTATTTTTGTACCAGCAGTCCATCGGTCTTGCAATTTATATCGTCTTCGTCTGTGTCAGTTTACTGGCAACACTGATTATTTTGAACGGTCGGGTGACTGCAACAATCGCCCTTAAAATTGCCGGATTGCTTTTGCTCCAGGCTCTACCGGTCGCCACTATCTTGTTTTTACTATTTCCCCGCATAGAAGCGCCGCGGTGGGAGTTTCTGCAAGATAAGCACAAAGCTAAAACCGGTTTAAGTGAAATCTTTGAACCCGGTTCAATCAGTGACTTGGGGTTATCGGATGAGTTGGTCTTCAGAGCGAAATTTACTGGGGCGGTGCCACCGCCAGCGCACCGATATTGGCGCGGCCCGGTCTATACGTATACCAACGGCAAATTATGGCTACCGTCCACGCAAAAAGTTAAAGTGCTGCCTCAGGATTACTTAAGCGTCAGTGGCGCAGCTTATCAATATACCGTGTTGATGGAACCTCAAGATAAAGAATGGGTGTTTGCGTTGGAGTTACCGGTCGGAATCCGCCCACCTTTAAGGCTAACCGGGGATTACCAATTAATGAATGACGGCAATACCCATATCCGTAATGAATATGTGCTGCGATCTTATCCCACCTTTAATACCGGAACGCTAGATAACGCAGAATTCAAAGAAAATACCCAATTACCGGCTAAAGTATCACCCAAAATCACTGAGCTGGTGACTCGTCTTCAAGGCGTCGAAACCTCTCCCGAAGCTTTGATTCGACAAATTTTGACGCATTTTAGAACCGAAGCGTTTTATTACACCTTAAGACCACCTCTAATGGAACAGGATCCAATCGAGACCTTTTTGCTCAAAACTCGCGCTGGTTTCTGTGGACATTACGCAACTGCCTTTGTTTACTTGATGCGAGTCGCAGGATTTCCGGCGCGCGTGGTTAGTGGTTATCAGGGTGGAGAATACAATAAAGTAGGCAATTTCCTGGAAATCCGTCAGGCCGACGCCCATGCCTGGGCCGAAGTTTGGTTAAGCGACAAAGGCTGGACTCGCGTCGACCCCACGGCAGCAATTGCACCTGAACGCATTGAACAAGGCGTCAACATCGATCTGCAAATTGCCAGCGGCCTAGTGAATTTCTCCCGGATCAATCTTGGCCAATCCGGAATGGTCAACTTTTACCAACAGTTCCGGCAAGTCTGGCAAAGTGTCGACTACCAATGGCAGCGCTGGGTCATTAACTATACCAACGAACAACAAGCTGATTTGCTTGCCGCATTAGGCATGTTTGATATTCAAACGATGCTCCGCGCATTGTTCATTTTGATCACACTGCTTACGTTGGGTTTATTTATCTGGTTGACCCGCCAACCTCGCCAAACCAAGGATGCGGCTCTTATTTGGTATGAGAAATTTTGCGCTAAATTAGCTAAATTGGGTTTGATTAAAGCGCCTGCCGAGACGGCAACCGCCTTTGCAGATAGAGTCAGTAAACGTTATCCAACCCTGAATGTTGCCGTTCATCAGATTACGGTTTTATTCCTAAAAATACGTTATGGGAAGGACATTGATCCGAATGAACTTAAATTACTCGCCCAACGAGTAAAGACACTGAATATTAACCAGTTGCTTAAAAAACACTCACTTTGAGTATATGTGAGGTAAATCTGAATTGACTGTCAGGTTAGGCACTTACATCTTAAACAATGTGTTCTTAGCCTGAGTAATACGAGCTTCAGGCAAAATATCAACTTTCTTGGTATGTTTAATTAACTGTCTTATTTCAGCCTGTTCATTATTCTCATGGGTAACGACTGGAAATATTCCCCCCTTTTGTTTATCACGAAGAACATCCAGCATTAGATTCAAATTAACATGTCGCCTATTTTCTGCAAACCCGTAGACTAATGCAAAATCGCATAAAGTATTAATTAGCCGGGGAATACCGTTACTATGATAGAAAATAACGCCCATCGTATGCTTATCAAAGATTCGGGTAGTAACGCCGGCAACCTGCAATCGATGCTTTATATAGTCGAGCGTTTCCTTATAATTTAAATTGCTCAAACTATAATCAACGGAAACCCTTTGCGCAAACTGACGTAATTCACGTTTTTGCATAATGTTAAGCAATTCCGGTTGTCCGACCAAGATTAATTGCAACATAAAATGTTTATCTACATTAATATTGGACAAAAGTC
Source organism: Methylococcaceae bacterium (assembly GCA_947505105.1). Classification (GTDB taxonomy): domain Bacteria; phylum Pseudomonadota; class Gammaproteobacteria; order Methylococcales; family Methylomonadaceae; genus SXIZ01. Next base: position 6,805 of record CANNKG010000038.1, read on the forward strand.
GAAGCTCTTCCAAAGTTTGTATATCCATATTTTGCGCTTCATCAATAATCAGTATCGTACGTTTATTTTCTGAATACTGCTTAACTAGAAAATCAACCAATAGTTTATAACGACTGGCTTTATTCATTTGATCCGATTGAATATCAAAAGCCATTAATATCCATTGTAATAAATCCCCAAACGAATCATGGACGTTGGTAATTAAACCGACCTTAAAATTTTCGTCAAGTTGCTGTAAAAACTTTCTTATCACGGTAGTCTTGCCGGAACCCACCTCACCGGTAATTAACGATACGCCCGCCTCACTTTCAATAGCAAATTGCAACAGGTTGAGCGCTAATTTATGCTGTTTACTCAGATATAAAAAGGCTGGATCAGGGGTAAGTGCAAATGGATGTTCTTTGAATCCATAATGTTTTTTATACATAAAAATTTACTTTTCAACGATGATTATTTATGAAGCATGAGCGGATTTGTTTAAGATAGTGCCGAAATATTTTTTATTGCCAATGATTTGCAGGCTACGCTTAATTTCATCTTGAGTCGTTTGCTGTTCTGCCACCACTAAAATACATGTATCGACAATTGGAATTAATACCTGTGCATCATCGGTATTTAAAAGTGGAGGTAAATTAATAACCACGATCCGATCGGGATAACGATTGTTTAATTCGGATATTAGATTTAACATTTTAGGGAATATTATGCTTACTGAAGCTTGGCTAATGGCTTTCCCGGCAGGAAGTATCACCAAGGAATCAAGATTAGGATGGATGAATAAATCATCTAAATCAATATCATGCTCAAAATAATCACTCAAGCCATATTGCGGAGATAATCCAAAATAACGATGTACACTTGGATTTCTCATATCGAGATCAACTAAAATTGCAGAATAATTTGCATCCAGCGCAATACTGACCGCCAAATTTATCGACATGAGCGACTTACCCATCCCATTCATCGGACTGGACAGGGCCACAATATTCCAATCAAAAGCACGCATCTTTTGCAGCACTTTATTTCTCAAGGTTTTAAATAATCCTGCCCGAGGATCGTTTTTCAATGCAGCGACAATCCGATTATTCGTCAATATTTCGGTACCGATATTGACCTTTCTGAGCGCCTCGGGAGAGGTTTCATTCTTTACCGAAATACGTAATCGACTTGGTTTTGGAGTAAATTGGGTGTGATTGGATTCGGTTTTTTGACGATTTTGATAAGCTTTTTCTAATGCTTTTTGTATTCGTTCCATATAAATTCCTAGAAAACCGGCTGATCTTTCGTTAAAAATTTTTTGATCGCTTACGTAGACAAAGGCATGATCAATAGATAGACGAATATAAGTGCTATCACTACTAATCCTGACATCAGCCATATGATCCGTTTCTTCGAACGCGCTTTCCTGATTAAATCCTCTTGATTATCCAAGTAAGGTATCACAATCAGCGGAGGAGCTCCCAAAATCGTCTGTAACTCGTTCGGACTATTTACGCCAAAGACGACGACATGTCTCTTAAATACGAGATACCCAGCCCCCGATCCTAGCGATAGCAATATCCCCAAAAGGAGAATGACGATTCTATTGGGTGTAAAAGGCTCAGTCGTTAGCTGTGGTGGCTTTATGACAGAAATCTGATCGCCTTTTAGGTCGTAATGAGTTGTCGCAATACCGTCTTCTGAGGGCTTGGATTTAGACGCGAGCGTGGTATTGTCATCATCCTGCATCAGCTTATGATACTTGCGTTCTACTTGAAGAACCGCTCTCAGTTCCCTCTGAAAATTCGCTAAGTTTTGCTGCAAATCCTTCTTTTGGGTAATCAGGACATTCAATTCGGCATCGACGGGTTTTAACTGGGCTTTTAATTGTGCATAAGCGGGGGTTTTGTATTGAGCGGTTTTCTCCAAAATAAGTTTTCTTTCACTCAACATTTTAATTTTTCGATCATATCCTTTCAATTTTTGCTCGGCTTTAACCATTGCCTGGATAGTCAGCTGCTTTACTTCCGGTAAGCGGTCCAGATGATTATTGCTAAATTCGGCCAGTGTCGATTCAATTCCGGTGATTCGTTGGCTCAGTTGAGCTGATTCTAATGTTGGCGCTTGGGTTCCATTCTTATTCAGGTACAGACCCACTAACTCATTGACGACTTGCTGCGCCAATTCTGGAGATTCGCTGTCAAATGCCACCGTAAACTGAATAGTCGGATGGGTAATTGAATCGGTGCGAGATTCAACCAAATTAGCGCTGATTATCCCTAATTGAATTTTTTTTCTAAATTTTTCAATTAATTCAGAAGTGTTAAGTAATTGTTTTTCATTTGTTAACAGATCTAATTTATCAATGATATTACGCAGATTTTCACTGCTCATTACCTGCCGAGTAATTTCCTGAAAACGTTGGTCGGCGGCTATCATTGAATCCTGGGACAGTTCTTGCGGCTCAATGCCTAACGTTGCCGTGGACTTGTAGATAGCCGGTAGTTTCAATGCAATAATAATTGATAACACAAAAACAGCTAATACAATCAAACCAATCTGATTCCGATAACGTTTAAATGCCTGGATATAATCCTGAGTACTTATAAAGTCTTGTTCCATCATGAATCTCGTTATTTGTGTTCTGTATCGGATTAGATATGGACAGTAGCTATTTTAGCCATGCCAATCTTCAAACGTCTAAAATTTGTTCTATGGACGCTAACACAGAAGCGTTAGCTAAAACAGCCACCTACATTACATGAATGCGACAAATTCATAATCGAACGCATGCAGAATATAAGAAAAGCAGCGCTCAGTTTTCCTTAGGTTACATATTGGGTATTTTAATTATCGAGAGAATCGATACGCATATCCATCACAATTTAGAGAATGCTTCTTGGGAGTTTGGAATGATCGAGTGGGATAACAACGCAGCAAAACTGATAACTTCTACCATATATTATGTTCAGCTACATTATTTATTTGACGGTCAAGGTGCAGAAACCACTACTATTTGAAATGAAAATGCGATTTACGTCTACCGAGCGTGATTAAGCCAATTAAAGTCGATCCTATTAACCATACAGAAGCTGGGATAGGCACAACCGAAGAACGAAAACCATAGGTATTGTTATGATTAGGAGCATCAACATCTTTCCAAATAGCCGGCATTCTGAAAGTCTGTATCCCTGAGGCATTGTATGCAAAAGGCATGATTAAGCCGCTATTCATTTGAAATCGGTCGATCCCAAAATGAACATTGGATAACTGAGGATAAAACGGTCTTTCAAAAAATGAAATAGTGATCGCTTGTCCTTGATCTAATTTCAAAGCCCACACATCATCTAAATGGGAGTTTTTAGACACAACCCTTCTCTCACTTTTACTGACCGAACTTGCGACGGTATCTGAATCAACCAGAGCCGTAAAATTTGTCGAAGTTGCAAGTGAGGAGATTGTTACCGCCTGAGCCGACATTGTAAAAAATATAAAAAAACAAAACAGACTAAATCGATAAGCCATAAATACTCCCTAAAAATTAACCATAACCGAAGCGCAACTCACCATTTCATAGGCCATAGTTTTCAGACGTTGAATTTTGGAACAAATCGGCAATTTTTCTCGACATAACTTTTTCACAACACACTAGAAAAAACAGATAGTTCACAAATCTTGATAAGCTTAGCAGGCTAACACTAGTTAATTACTCAGCTAAATTAATTGAAAAAAGTGAAGGTATCTACAACAATAACCCAATAACTCTTATTCGTCAATTGCACCAAAGTATGAATTCTGATCAGTAACGGGGCACTTGGCTGTCACAATCGCGAGACCAAGCATCAATGCCGCCTGTCAAGTTAACTACTTGATGAAAACCATGTTCAGACAAATATTTTGCTACTTGCATACTGCGAACACCGTGATGGCAGATCACCACAATTTCTTGATTCGGATCCAACTCATGGCATCGTTCGGGGATGGTGTTCATCGGAATAAGAACGCTTCCCGTAATTTTTGCAAATTCAAATTCATCGGGCTCCCGAACATCCAATAAAAAAAGTTCAGGATGGCTTAATAATTTAGCTTTTATTTCTAACGGTGATACTGATGAAACGGTCATACGCCCTCTTTTTTCTGATTGATAAAGTGTTCAAGCCTTCCAATAGCCTCCGCAATCCTTTCAATGGAAGTTGTGTAGGCAAAACGTAGATATTGTTCCGCCTGAAAAGTTCCAAAATCTTTCCCCGGCGTTACCGCCACCCCCTCCGACTCTAGCAATTCATAGGCGAATTTAAAACTATCGTCGGTAAAATCGGCGCAATTTGCATACAAATAAAAGGCACCTTCCGGCTTTAGTGGAATTTTAAACCCTAAGCGAAGCAATTCATGAATCAAATAATCTTGTCGTTTGGAAAATTCCAGCCTTCTATTTTCAAGAATACGCATATTATCATCTTCAAAAGCAGCTAAAGCAGCATATTGAGCAGGTGTTGAGGTAGCGATAAAAAGATTTTGGGATAACTTCAACACTGAAGATGTAAACGCCTTCGGCACAATTAACCAGCCGATTCGCCAACCCGTCATACCGAAATATTTTGAAAAACTATTGAGTATAAAAACATCCTCACTGTAGCGTAAAGCAGTGGTCGGAGGATGACCATACAATAAACCTTGATAGGTTTCATCCACCACTAGAATGCCATCTTCTTTGGCGACTTGCACCACAATTCGGCCAAGCTCTGCATCAGGAATAACCGTACCGGTCGGATTAGAAGGCGTGGTGATTAACACCCCTTTGGTATGTTCACACCAATATTGCTGAACCAACTCGGCGGTTAATTGATAGCGCGTCTCGGCATCAACCGGAATCAATTTAGGCGTAGCGTCGAAAAGTTGCACGAAATTTCGATTGCACGGATACCCAGGATCGGCCATCAACAGATGGTCTTGAGGATTGAGCGTAGCCGCCAACGCCAGCAATAAAGCCCCGGAAGCCCCCGGTGTGATAAAAATTTGTTCAACCGCCACCGATTGCTGATAACACTCCTGATAATACTGGGCAATTTTGATACGAAGTTCTAAAAGCCCTTGCGCTTCGGTATAACCCACATCTCCTTGAGCAAGACAAGCAATGCCTGCACGCAGAACGGGATCCGGCGTTTTAAAATCCGGTTCCCCAATTTCCATGTGAATGATATCGCGCCCTTGTTTTTCTAATTCTTTAGCGCGCTGGAGTAATTCCATCACATGAAAGGGATTTATTTCCGCCATTCGCTGGGCAATACGATTTTTCATAAAAAATCAATTTATCGACAAACTTGAAATGATAACAATAATTCTTGCTAACAGCTCAGGTTTCTGCTAAAAATGCGCAGTTTATTTATTGTTCTAGCTTAGGAGTCAACGAATGGCCGACACACCTTTCAGTCTTAAACCTTATGAAGAAAAAGAGGGTGAGGAATACATGAATGAGGCTCAAATTAAACATTTTGAGGCCATTCTAAATAACTGGAAAGATGAATTGATGCAGGAAGTGGATAAAACAGTCCATCACATGCAGGACGATGCCACCAACTTCCCAGATCCCAATGACCGCGCAACTCAAGAATCTGAATTCAGTTTGGAATTAAGGACGCGAGATCGTGAACGGAAATTAATAAAAAAAATTGAACAATCACTCAAAGACATCGAACGCGGTGATTACGGCTATTGTGAAGCATGCGGTGTCGAAATTGGCGTCCGCCGCTTGGAAGCAAGACCGACTGCAGTCTTATGTATTGACTGCAAGACTCTGGATGAAATCCGCGAGAAACAAATGGGCTAATGTGCCTCAAATTCCTTACATTGGCCGGTTTGCTCCATCGCCGACCGGCCCCCTCCATTTAGGCTCTCTGTTTACCGCCTTAGCAAGTTACCTGGAAGCTCGCGCCCAACAGGGGATATGGCTACTCAGAATAGATGATTTAGACACTCCACGTAATGTTCCCGGCGCAGCGGACTCGATATTACGCACGCTTGAGGCATTCGGCATGACCTGGGACCAAGAGGTTTCCTATCAAAGTCGGCATCTTGACGCCTATTTAGAGGCACTTGAAGTTCTTGCGAGCCATGATTTAACGTATCACTGTATCTGTAGCCGTAAATTTCTAGCCGAGTCCCATAACAGCACTTATCCTAATTTTTGTCGTGACCGCCCCACTCCATCCTCGAATGACTTTGCCTTACGCATCAAGACCAATATGCTTGACATTAGCTTTGATGATCAACTGTGCGGGCACATTTCCCAAAATATTGGCGTAGAGCACGGAGACTTCATTATTAAACGTAAAGATCGGATTATCGCCTATCAATTTGCAGTTGTGATAGACGATCATCTTCAAAACATCACCCATGTACTCCGTGGAGCTGATTTACTGGATTCCACAATTAAACAGCTCTACCTGCATCAATGTCTTAACCTAAACACGCCCCGATATTTGCATGTACCGGTCTTAACCGGGATAAACGGCACCAAACTCAGCAAAAAAGATCATGCCCCGGCGGTCACTCAAGAAAACAGCCATCTAACTTTATTCAAACTATTGCAATTGCTGCAACAAAATCCGCCGGTCGAACTACAAAATAGTTCTTGCGAACAATTACTGCAATGGGCAATTAAAAACTGGGATGTTTTCAAACTGAGTCGCATTTCTTGCATTCCGGTGTAAACATCCCGCTATCACCGACGACCTAAACACCAAAACTTGCAGGTTTTTAGTATTGCTATAAAATCATGCCCCATCCTCACCAACAAATTCTGGATGGCTTCATGTCCGAACACAAACTCTACCCGGTAAATACCCTTATTGCTGAACATGCCCATATTAATGCGGCACAATATACTGCGATGTATCAACAATCGATCACAGATCCTCAGTCATTTTGGGCCGAGCAAGCCCAAAATTTCCTCGATTGGTTTAAAGTTTCCGACAAAATCATGAATTTCGATTTTAAAAAAGCCGAAATCCGTTGGTTTGAAAATGGTGAGTTAAATGTCAGTTACAATTGTCTGGATCGACATTTAGCCACGCGCGCAGAACAAATCGCCCTGATCTGGCAAGGCGACCATCCGGATCAGGTTCAAAAAATTACTTATCGGGCATTACACACTGAAGTCTGTAAATTTGCCAATGTCCTGAAAAATCAGGGCGTCAAAAAAGGTGATCGCGTCTGTATCTACTTACCGATGATTGTCGAAGCCGCCGTGGTGATCTTGGCGTGCGCCCGGATCGGAGCGGTTCACTCAATAGTGTTTGGTGGCTTTTCAGCCGATGCGTTGCGTGACCGAATTGTAGACGCCGACTGTAAACTTCTGATTTGCGCTGATGAAGGCCGACGCGGCGGCAAAACCATTCCAATCAAACATAATGCCGACAAAGCCGCCGAACAATGTCCGATGCTAGAAAAAGTAATGGTTATTCAAGCAACCGGCAATCCAGTCGTTTGGCATGACACCAGAGATTTGTGGTATCACGAACAAATGGCTACAGCCTCGGCGGATTGCTCCCCTGAAGTGATGAATGCGGAGGATCCTTTATTTATCCTGTATACCTCAGGATCTACCGGAAAGCCCAAAGGAGTGTTGCATACCACAGGCGGCTATCTCTTGCATGCGGCGATGACCCACAAATATGTATTCGACTACCAGGACGGAGAAATTTATTGGTGTACCGCCGATATCGGCTGGGTAACAGGTCATTCCTATGTCATTTACGGCCCCTTGTGTAACGGCGCAACCACCTTGTTATTCGAAGGCATCCCAACCTATCCGGCCGCCGACCGATTTTGGCAAATCATCGATCAACATCAGGTGAATATCTTTTATACCGCACCGACTGCGATCAGGGCCCTAATGGCCCAAGGCGATGACTATGTCACGCGAACCAATCGAAGCAGCCTGAGAATCTTGGGCAGCGTCGGCGAACCGATTAATCCTGAAGCTTGGGAATGGTATTACCAAGTCGTCGGCGATCAACGCTGCCCGATTGTCGATACCTGGTGGCAAACCGAAACCGGCGGCATCATGATCACACCGCTTCCGGGGGCGACAGCTTTAAAACCAGGCTCGGCCACATTGCCATTTTTCGGGGTTAAACCGGAAATTGTCGATAATCGGGGCGATATTCTGCATGGCGAAACGGAAGGCATTCTAGTCATCGGTAGTTCCTGGCCGGGACAAGCGCGAACTATTTATGGCGATCACCAACGCTTTCTCGAAACTTATTTCAAAAACTTTCCGGGTTATTATTTCACCGGCGACGGCGCGCGCCGAGATAAAGACGGCTATTACTGGATCACCGGACGAGTCGATGATGTGATCAACGTTTCAGGTCATCGACTAGGTACCGCCGAGATTGAAAGCGCCCTCGTCTTACATGAACATGTGGCCGAAGCGGCAGTCGTCGGTTATCCGCATTCCATTAAGGGACAAGGGATTTACGCCTATGTGACCTTGAACGTCGGGATTGAAGCAACCGAAGAGCTTCGACAGGAATTGGTCAATCTGGTGCGCAATGAGATCGGCGCAATTGCGAATCCGGACATCATTCAATGGGCGCCCGCCCTACCGAAAACGCGTTCCGGCAAAATCATGCGTCGAATCTTGCGCAAAGTCGCGGCTAACGAGTTAGATAGCCTAGGAGATACCTCTACATTGGCCGACCCTGCAGTCGTTGATGAAATTATCAGTCACCGGAGCAACAAATAATATTCAGTTCAGGCGCAAGGTTAGGTCCTTGCGCCTTTAATTGATTCGATTACTCCTGCTCACCCGAATCGGAATCGTCCGAACCGCCTGAACTTTCAGAACGTAAAAAGAACGGATGCAAAACACATCCGGCAATAAATCCCCCTAAATGCGCCCACCAGGCGACATCTGCCGCAATATTGAACACAACGCTGGTGGAAGCCTTATATAACTGAAAGATCACCCAAGCGCCTAAAAAGGCAATTGCCGGTACATTGACGAATATCGGCAGAAAAAATAACGGAATCCACAGCACCACCCGCGCCAGCGGATAAAGGAAAAAATAAGCCGCCAAGACACCTGCAATCGCTCCCGAGGCGCCCAAGACCGGCATGGTGAAATTCGGCATAAAATACCATTGCAACGCCATCGAAAATAAACCACAGAGTAAGTAGAAAATCAGAAAAGGAATATGCCCCATTCGATCTTCAACATTATCGGCAAAAATCCACAGAAAGCAGACATTGATCAGAATATGCAGCCAGCCATCATGGATAAATATGCCTGACAAAACCGAAAAATAATGATCCGGATGCAGCCCAAATTGGATGGCAATATCAGGATGCGCGTATCGAATTGGGACCATGCCGTACTGATACATAATCCAGTGCTGTTGATCCTCCGGTAATATCTGAATAAACAGAAAAATAGCTACACAAACAGCAATAATGCCCCAAGTCATCCAAGGCGTGTGGTAACAAGGGGCGGAATCTTTGACTGGGATCATAAGTTATCCTTTTAGCTTGATCGTAAATTTGTTAAGACTGATTAACGGCAAGAAAATTCCTGATTAATTTATCTAGGCCTTTTTCAACAGCAATTCTCAATTTGAAGTCAAATAAAGGTGTCGGGAAGAGTTATGGATGCTGCCGTCAAGCCCCATGGAGGGAATTACGGCGTTCTTCGATTAACCCTTCCCGACGCCAGACTGTCCAAATTGAGAATTGCTGCTTTTTCAACCAACACGACCCAGTCTATCATGGTATAATTTTGTTGAGCATTGATCTTCCAGATACTTATCATTTTTTCGGTCATATTTCCACTCAACATTTGGCAAAACCTGCGCCGACTTCTATTTCATGCCCAAAAAAATTGCCATACTCCAATCAAACTACATCCCGTGGAAAGGTTACTTTGACTTGATCAATCAAGTCGATGAATTCATTTTATTCGACCAAGTGCAATATACCAAAAATGATTGGCGTAACAGAAATCTGATTAAGACAAGCACTGACCGACAATGGTTGACGATTCCGGTTAAACAATTAAATAGTGCCGAACAAAAAATTTGCGACACCGAAATTGCTCAACATAATTGGCATAAAAAGCATTGGCAAAGTTTGCTGACCAATTACGCCAAAGCCCCTTTTTTCAAAGATTTTCGCGAACTTTTTGCCGACTTATATCTGGGATGCAACGAAACGCATTTGAGTCAAATCAATTACCGTTTTATTATTGCGATCAATGCTATCTTAGGCATCACCACTAAAATCTCCAGGTCTTCCGACTACGCAATGGTCGAAGGTAAAACCGAACGACTGGTCAGTTTATGCCGTATCACCCATGCCGACGAATATTTATCAGGCCCTTCTGCGAAAAATTATTTGAATGAAAGCTTATTCAATGAAGCAAATATTCGCGTCAGTTGGATGGACTATTCAGGTTATCCCGAATATCCTCAACTCCACCCGCCCTTTCAGCATCAGGTTTCAATTTTGGATCTGATTTTTAATACTGGTCCCGACGCGCCGAAATTCATGCGCTCATTTAACTGCGGTTCGCTATAAATTATGCTTGTCTCGATAGTGACAACGCTATATAAATCAGAAAACTACCTTGAAGAATTTGTGCGTCGAATTCATTCAAGTGTTGAGTTGATTACCCAGGACTATGAAATCATTTTCGTCAACGACGGCTCGCCCGATCAATCCCTTGCTAAAATTCTGGCGCTAAAAAGCAATATCCCCCAAATAAAAGTCATTGATTTATCGCGTAACTTTGGCCACCATGAAGCAGGATTAGTGGGCCTGGAACATGCCCAGGGCGATTTTATTTTCTTGATTGACTCGGATTTGGAAGAAGCCCCCGAACTCCTCCTTGATTTTTGGCAGGAACTCCAGCAACACCCCGATTTGGATGTGGTTTACGGCGTTCAAATCAAACGTAAGGGTAATTGGTTTGAACAACTCTCGGGATCAATTTTTTACAAAATTTTCAATCACCTGAGCGAAATCGAAATTCCTCGAAATTTACTGACCGTGCGCCTGATGAAAAAATCCTTTGTGCAGTCCGTTTTAGAATATCCCGAAAGAAATGTATTTTTAGCCGGCCTAATGGCCTTGGCAGGATTTAATCAAGAGGCGTTGCCGGTCCATAAATTATCCAACCCAACCGGCACCTATACGCTCTCCAGACAACTTCGACTTTTTAGCACCTGTATCACCGCCTTCTCAACCAAACCACTTGAATATATCTTCTTAAGCGGCGTCTTAATAACAGCATTTACGCTCTTGGCCGGGTTATACTATGGAATGAACCATCTGCTTAATCTCGATCAGGAACAAGGAAATTCGTTGCTGTTGATAATCGTGAGTGGCTTTCTATCCGGCATCATCATCATGTGCACCGGAATCTTAGGAATCTACCAAGCCAAAATATATCAGGAAGTCAAACAACGACCTCGTGCATTCATCAAGAAAATTTATTGAACATCTCCATGGAACCTCTTGAAAATCTAAACCAATACCTCGACACCTACAGCAACGATCCATTTGAGGATGAAAATCGACGCGGCTTAACTCGGTACGTCGACTATTGCCTCAAACATCGCATCGGTAATGATTCGCTGTTGGAATTGGGCATCGGTCACGGCATTGCCCTGGAAAAATTGCGACAACACTTCAGGCGCATGGTCGTATTGGAAGGTGCTTCAGTGCTTGTTGAGCAATATGCAAATCAATATCCCAATGTTGAAGTCGTTGAAACTTATTTCGAGCAATTTTCAACCACTGAAAAATTTGACAATATCGGCATGGGTTTCATCCTGGAGCATGTTGATGACCCGGCCCTCATCCTACGCCGTTTCGCGCCCTTCCTGTCAGCGTCGGGCCGAATTTTTATTGGGGTTCCAAGCGCCTCATCCATGCATCGCACCCTGGCTCAACAAGCCGGTATGCTGGACGACATCCGTCAACTGACGCCGACCGACCTCGCCTTCGGGCATAAACGTCTGTGGACTTATCAAGATTGGAAACAATTACTTGAAGACGAAGGCTTTACCATTGAAAAGATTCAAGGCTTAGCTTTTAAGCCGTTTAGCACCGGTCAACTCAGCTCATTGAATTTAGAACCTAAAATTGTCGCAGCGCTGGATGATTTGTCCTTATCCTACCCTGAACTTGCGAATGCGCTGTTCATTGAGGCGAGTTATGGTCACTAAAATCGTCATCTATGGTGCGGGCCCATTTGCGGAATTGATGCATTATCATTTTAGCCATGATAGTGATTTTGAAGTGGTGGCGTTTTGCCTCGATCAAGCCTACCTAAGCCAAGATCAATTGTGCGATCTGCCGGTGGTGCCGTTCGAACAGGTTGAGCAGCATTATCCACCCGAACACTATCAAATGTTCGTGGCCATCGGTTACAGCGTTATGCGCAACCGTCCGATTTTATACAACAAAGCCAAAGCGAAAGGCTATCATCTGGTCAATTTCATCAGCAAGAAAGCGGTAGTACGGGACAATTTGATTATCGGCGAAAATAACGTTATCCAATCCAGTTGTGATATCGACCCCTTTGTCAAAATCGGCAACAACAATGTGTTCTGGACCGGCTCGATTATCGGCCATCATGCCGTCATCGGCGATCATAATTATATTTCAGGCGGCGGAGGCGTCGGGGGCAATTGCATCGTCGGTAATCTGTGTTTCCTCGGCAATGCGGCGTTAATGGTGAACGACATCATCATTGCCGATGAAACCTACATGATTTCCGGCACCATCATTCTGAAGAACACCCAACCTGCCAGTAAGTATCACGGCAACCCAGCCAAAATGATCGGCGAACATGCCGATACCGGCATTATTATCTAAGTTATGATCGGTTACTTTTATATCCTTGGCACCATCGCCTTCACCGTTTACGGTCAATTAATCCTCAAATGGCGAGTCGCCCAATATGGTCAAATCCCTGAGGATCATACCGAAAAACTTTATTACCTCGCCAAACTGTGTCTTGATCCGTTTCTGCTTTCCGGATTTGCTTCAGCGTTTGTCGCATCGCTGTTCTGGATCGCCGCAATGACCAAATTCGATGTCAGCTATGCCTACCCATTTATGAGCTTGGCTTTTGTTCTGGTGCTGATCTTATCGGGCCTATTTTTCAAAGAACCGATCACGTTATGGAAAATCATCGGTATGGCTTTTATTGTTGCGGGCATTATTATTACCAGCCAATCAAAATAATCTCGCTCAAGTCATATAAGCCAAAGCAATATTCCGAAACGAGTATATCGCCAACAGCGCTAATAATACTGCGCAGCTTCCTAGTGCAAGCCTAGTTTTAATACCCATGATTGGCATGATTTTATAGAAATACACCATAAGCATCGGTATTAGCGGGAATATATAACGACCTTGAGGTTGGAAATCATAGGTCCATGAAAAAATAAAACTCATCAGCAAGTCTCCGAACACAAAAATCAAGGTCAACGCTGATAATAAGAGTATCTGTTTATCTCGCTTCAAAAATATAAAGCCACCTAAAATCAAAATAATCAGTCCATATAAATAACCGACTGCCGCATAATACCATTCAGGTGAAGATTCAGTATATTCGTTACCGTATAAGCCAGTAAAACTTTTAAAGGTTAAATTATGCCAATCCCACTTCGGACTAAACAGTTCTAAAGCTGAAACGCCTTTTTGCTGCGCGCGTAAGCTCCAATACCCGTTTTCCGTTACCGCAACCGATGGTTTAAAAGCAGGGTCGGCAATCGCCTCTTGAAAAGCAACGCGTTGCTCTTGTTTATTAAAACCATTGATTTCAATATCAGCGAACTTTCGAACCCCAAAAAATGTCCCTGCAATCATTATCACTAACAAGCATTTTAGGAAAAATTGTTTTTTATCGGTTTTCTTCAATAATCCTTGTAATAATAAATATGCGCAACTAAATAATATAAATATTGCATAATTACTGACTTCGATACTTAACAAGCCTAATAAGAACGCCGGATAAATCAACGTTCGATCAAAATATAATATTTTTTTATATTCTAAATAGCTATTGAGATAACTGTGTTGATATACTAACTGCCAAGCGAACAATACCGCTAGAAAAAACGAAAATCCATCTCGATTGGCGTAAGAAAATAGATACCAGAGTTGCGGAAAGCATAATAAGGGAATACAGAATAAGGCAAATTTCTTAGCGCGGGTTAATAACAACAATATTATTAATAGAACACTATTAAAAGCCCGGCATGTATAAACCGTATCTTCCCATACTTGCGTTAAAAGGCTTTTAAATTTACCGATCAAGAAATAACTAATCCCTAAATCATCTAAGCGAGATACTCCCCAAGGCGCTTGATACGCATCAATGGCTCGAGCCTCACCGATTTTGGGGAAGGCCCAATTTTCGCTAAAATAATCGATAGAATTAACATGCGCTCGCTCGTCAGGATGCATGTCGAATTCAGAAAACCAGGCCAACTGAATGCTCATTATCACAAGCAAGGCCATGCCAGTGCGCGCGATAATCACGATCAATTCATGTTGCCCAAAACGCTCGATTAAAAAGAGCCCAATAAAAATGCCGCCCAGTAACATTATCGGTTGAAGATAGAATTTAGCGGTATAAGCTCCTTTAAATGCTTTTGGTTCAATAATGACTTCGAAATAATCCTCACCATTTTTAGTATCGAATACCAAGACATTATTCTCAATGCTGAGCTTTTCTGAAGTAAGTTTATTATCTAGCTTACTTCTTTTATTTAAATCCACTGCAAAAAAATTATTCTCGGCATTTAGCGTAATCGCCTGATAACCATTTTCAGAAATTTCAATCGAATTTATTTGAACTTTGCCAGTCTTACTGATGGGTTCAATACGAATATTATGCACATTATTTAAATTCTCAATAGCTAATTGATAACTTGTAGTACTCTGGGTAGTCGTAATAGATACCGAATGGGTCTGTTGATAATTTTCGCCTTCATCGGCCCAATATACTTTCAATTCATCGTCATCAGTAGATTGCATGTCAATCTTAATTACGGTTTCATTGGCGTCTAAAACAATATAACTAGTTGCCAATAACGCTATCGATACCACAAAATAAACAATAGTGCGTAGCTTATAAAAAATACTGATCCATACTAGCGTAACTACAAATAAAATTAAATAAGCTGCATTGAGAATATTAAGCGATGATACTTGTTCAACAGGTTGTTTATGACTCGTATCCGATAATTTAATAAATGAATTATCAAAAAACCGAATTATTTTTATAGTATTTAATTCAAGATACGCGCCTAAATGCTCGATATAAACACTATGAATAATCAGCATTAGCATAATCAGCAAACCAATTAAAAAATTATAACGCCCAATATTGATAGAGGATTTAAAGCGGGTAACGCCAATTAAATAATAGAGAATATTCAAATAAAATAAAAACAACAGCAGAATTCCCAAGGCCTGAAAATCAAAATTGGTTTGGTAAGCACTGGCATTCAGCCCTAGTTCGAAAAATTGATCGTCATCATGCGCAGCAAATTCAAGGCGCCTGTTTTCAATACTCAACGCATCGTTTTCTAAATCGAGCGCCTGAAATTTATTATCGGCACTGATCCTAATCGGCGCATAGCCTAATTGAGAAATATCGATACGTTTAATTGAAACCTGACCTTTAGCATTCAGTGGATCGATACGAATAAAATTAATATCGTCGAGGCGACCTATCGGTAAGCGATAGATCGATTGTGGCGGGCTGATTTTAATTCGACTGACTTTCTTCTCGGTATACACGCGCGTTTTGTCGCTCCAATACACCGTTAATTCATTCTCAATCTGAGTATTCAGTTCGATTTCGAGCACCGCCAGCGGGATATTTAACTTGGAATAATAGAGCACTGCGGTAAAAATGATGATCAGACAAGCGTAGATCGGAGGCGCACGACTGAAATACCCGAGCAAAAAAAGAACTGCCGTGCCGAATAATACCGTCCTAAGATTAAAAATATCGACCATTCTGAGTAGATTACTATTAACCTCGTCATGAGTTATCGCTACCTCAAATTCAGAACCTTGATCGGTGGTCGTCAGTTGCAGATGATCAGCTTGCGCTTGGAAAACGGCAAATGGCGTAGGGGTTTCAAAACTCTCGAAATGTTCACGGGCATTGAATACCACATGCCTGAACCCTAAGGTTCGCAAAACAACATGATTAATTTTGATGTCGGTAGCCTTGTTGATCGGCTGGATTTTAAGCCGGTCAATATCTTGCCAAGACCACGCCATAAAGCCGTAGAAATTGTGGCCAGTCTTAACTGGAGCTGTTTTGGATTTAAGTTCGGAAAAGGCATTAGACCGATCACGCCAATGTATTTTGAAAGTCCCATCCCTTGATGATTCCATATCGACGACGATAATCGACAAACATAGGGTTAATTGAATGATGATCAAGAGACTCGTCAGCAGCAGTCCAAGATTGACGCCAAGACTATTGGCGCCTGAAGACTGCGTGGTAAACCGACTAGGCATAAAACTGGGTAATAGCTCCGATGACCTCATCCAAATCGGCTTGAGCTATTTGATAATACAAGGGTAAGCGCAAAATCCGCTCACTTTCACTGGTCGTATAGACGTCATTCCCGGCAAAACGACCATGCTGTAAGCCCATGATCGAACTATGCAGTGGGATGTAATGAAAAACCGCCTGAATCTCACGCTCAAGCATATATGCAATCAAGGCTTCCCGCTCGATCCTATCCTCGGTCTTCACATAGAATAAGTGGGCATTTTGTCGACAATCGTGGGGGATGGTCGGCAACGTCAGTTTTTTCGCGTGCGCCAATCCTAAAAGCTGCTCGAAATAATAGTGCCAAGAGTTAAGCCGATCAGCTTCAATTTGATCCGCCATTTCCAAATGAGCGTATAAAAACGCCGCCTGCAATTCGCTCGGCAGAAAACTCGAACCGATATCCAGCCAAGTGTATTTATCCGCCTGGCCTCGAAAAAACTGACTCCTATTAGTCCCTTTTTCGCGGATAATCTCCGCGCGCAAAATAAAATCAGCATCGTTGATGATCAGCGCCCCGCCTTCACCACAACTGTAATTTTTAGTTTCATGAAAACTGAAACAGCCGAAATGCCCAATCGTTCCTAAGGCACGTCCTTTATAATCGGCAAACACCGCATGGGCAGCATCTTCGATCACCCAGAGACGATGCCGCTCGGCAATCGCCATGATCGCGTCCATTTCACAGGCCACACCGGCGTAATGCACCGGCACAATCGCTTTCGTTTTCGGGGTGATGGCCGCTTCAATAAGGGTTTCATCAATATTTAAGGTATCAGGCCGAATATCCACAAAGACAATCGTCGCCCCGCGCAAAACAAAAGCATTCGCGGTCGAGACAAAGGTATAGCTCGGCATGATCACTTCATCGCCCGGCTTAATGCCCGTCAGCAGAGCGGCCATTTCCAGAGCCGCCGTTCCTGAGGGCGTCAATAACACTTTTTTAGCGCCCAGTTTTTGTTCGAGCAAGCGATGACAACGCACCCCAAATTCACCGTCGCCGGATAATTTTTCTGAAGCAAGCACTTGCTTAAGATATGGAAGTTCATTGCCGGTAACGGTTGGTTTATTGAAAGAAATCATGAGTAGCCAGCTAGGCAATGCGCGTTAATAATGCGGAGATAAAATTCACTCTATCTTCTATATTTTCAAATTTTTTCATAAATTTAAGCTTATCGCCACCATCAAATTTGTAGATTTGCGTTTCGGTCTGGATTAAATTGATCAATTCACCCGCATTAATCGTAGGATGTCGGTCAAAAATGATCCGTCCGCCGACCGCATTGGCTTCAATTTTTTTGATGCCCAATTTGATTGCCTGCAATTTTAGCTCGGTCACCATAAACAATGCTTTAACTTGATCCGGCAACAATCCGAACCGATCAATCATTTCTACTTGCAACTCCCGCAATTCCTCAGCATTTTCAGCACTGGCTATGCGTTTATACAGGACTAATCGAGCATGAATATCCGGCAGATAGTCTTCCGGAATCAACGCAGAAACCTGAAGATCAACCTCAGTAGCAGTTTCGATCGACATCGCAAGCTCAGGTTGAGTGCCAGATTTTAATGCTGCCACCGCACGTTGCAATAAATCCGTGTATAGCGTGAAACCAATTTCCTGGATCTGACCACTTTGATCGTCACCCAGCAATTCACCAGCGCCGCGAATTTCCATATCGTGCGACGACAACATAAAGCCCGCACCCAAATCGCCAGACGCTTCAAGTGCTTCAAGGCGTTTCAGAGCATCTTTACTCATCAGGCTTTTAGGCGGCACCACCAGATATGCATAGGCACGATGATGCGAGCGCCCGACCCGTCCGCGTAACTGATGCAACTGAGCCAAACCCAATTTATCGGCGCGGTTGATAATAATGGTATTGGCGCTTGGAATATCGATACCGCTTTCAATAATGGTCGTACATAACAGCACGTTGAAACGCTGATGATAAAAATCGAGCATGATTTGTTCCAACTCTCGCTCAGGCATTTGACCATGCGCAATCTCGATGCGTGCATCCGGTAACAAATGCGCTAATTCCAGCGCCATTTTCTGCATATTCTTAACATCGTTATGCAGGAAAAACACTTGGCCGCCACGTTTAATCTCGCGCAGACAGGCTTCTTGAATTTGAGCATCGACCCATTCGGAAACGAAGGTTTTAATTGCATGTCGATTCGGCGGTGGACTTGCGATAATTGAAATATCACGTAAGCCAGACATCGCCATATTCAAGGTACGAGGAATCGGGGTAGCCGTCAAGGTCAACATATCCAACTCATGCCGAATCTTCTTAAAATGCTCTTTCTGGCGTACGCCAAAGCGATGCTCTTCGTCAATGACCACCAAACCCAAGGCCTTATAGCGAAGTTCTTTAGATAACAACGCATGGGTACCGATCACAATATCGATTTTGCCGGATTCCAGATCCTCAAGAATCGTTTTTTGCAATTTGGCTGAAACAAAACGCGATAACACCTCAATACGTACCGGCCAATCCACAAAACGATCACGAAAATTCTGAAAATGCTGTTGCGCGAGCAACGTAGTCGGGACCAGCACCGCCACCTGCTTACCGCTTTGAACCGCGATAAATGCCGCACGCATCGATACTTCAGTTTTACCAAAGCCGACATCGCCGCAAATCACTCGATCCATCGGCCTGGGACTCTGCATATCTTCAATAATGGCATCAATCGCGGACTGCTGATCGGGGGTTTCTTCAAAAGGAAACGCCTTCGCAAACGTTTGATAATCCTGATCGTCAAATTGAAACTGATGACCACTTTGCGCGGCCCGCTTGGCGTGAATCTCCAATAATTCTACGGCTACATCATGAATGCGTTCAAAAGCCTTCTTCTTGACTTTTTGCCACTGCTCGCCGCCTAATTTATGCAACGGCGCATTCTCAGGACTCATGCCAGTGTAACGCGCAATCACATGCAGTGACGAAACCGGTACATATAATTTGTCATTATTCGAATATTCGAGCGCCAGGAACTCGGCGGCTATTCCGCCAACCGTCAAGGTCTGCAAGCCTAAATAGCGCCCTACCCCATGCGCTTGATGAACAACCGGCGAACCCACAGTCAGTTCGTTCAGGTTATTAATCATGTTTTCCAAGTCGCGCGTACCAGCTTTACGCCGACGCTGGCGTTGCTGGATTTTTTCTCCGGTCAACTGCGTTTCAGTGATAATCGCAAATTCACCATCGAGCGTCATAAAGCCCTGATCCATAGGAGCAATAACTAAGCCTAAACTCGGCTCCATCGACAGAAATTGCTGTAACGAAGCGACCGACTTGGTGCCAATCTGCAACGCCTTAAGTTGATCCTGCAAAGCTTCACGCCGACCAGCAGTTTCAGAAACAAACAGAATTTTTTGAGCGCGCTTAGCAATAAAATTCTGTAACACCTCCGCAGGATTTTTTAATTTAGTATTAATGCTTACTTCAGGTAACGCGGCAATTTGCGTGGCAAAATCAACTCGTCGTTCCGGTGCTATTGACGTATTTGCCCAGGTTGAACTCTCCGTACCAGTCGTCATTAAAATCCGCGCAAATTTTTCACTCTTCGTCGAGAGCACTGCTGGCGTTATAAACAATAACTCCGGCGGCAGTATCGGTCGCTCCTGATCATACTTGCGTTGCTCGTAACGCTCATGCGCTTCGGCGTCAAATACTTCAGCGATATGCCGATAATATTCGGGCATCACTAGCACTGAATTGTTAGGCAAATAATCAAACAGCGTAGCGGTTTGCTCTACAAACAACGGCAGATAATATTCAATGCCGCCGGGCGCGATAAAATTACTGACATCCACATAGAGCCGATTTTTCAACGAACTTTGCGGAAAATGGGTTCTAAAACTCTGCCGAAAATGCTTAATCGCCGCATCGGTAAACGGAAACTCACGCGCGGGAAACAATTGAATATTATCGATTTTTTCCAACGTGCGCTGGGTATCGGGGTCGAATGTACGAATTGACTCAATCTCGTCGTCAAATAACTCAATTCTAAACGGCACCTGACTTCCCATGGGAAACAAGTCGATAATCGATCCTCGAACGGCAAATTCCGCATGCTGATACACTTGCGAAACACACTCATAGCCAACACTTTCCAGTTTCACGCGATTCAATTCGATATTGAACCGATCACCGGTCTTTAATACAAAACTATTGGCTAATACATGTTCGCGCGGCGCCAGTTGATGCATAAGAGTGGCTACCGATACCATCAACGCGCCTCGTTTGATCTGCGGCAAAGTGGCCAGCGCCTTCAAACGATCGGAAATAATTTCCGGCAGCGGTGAGAACACATCGTAAGGTAATGTCTCCCAATCTGGAAAATATAAAACCGGATATTGATTCTGCAGAAAAAATCCCAGTTCGTTTTCCAAGCGCAATGCCGTGTGATTATCCTCGGTCACAATCACAAATAAGCGATTTTCATTCTGAATCGCCGAAGCTAACGCCAACGAATCGGCGCAACCGACTAACCCCGACCACACTAGGGGTTGCTTAGGCGACTCAGGAACTACCGGCGAAAAAATCAAATTGTGCGTATCAGCCATCACGAAATAGAAGCAAAGTCTTAAATGGTGGCTATTATAGAACTAAATGACTGGTATTGGCGGTTAAGTCAAATAACAATCAACGATAGAGCTTCAGCGTTACAATCTTACGCCCACAGAAACATCGCATCGCCATAACTAAAAAATCGATACTCCTCACTAATCGCATGCTGATATGCATTCATAATTGAATCATACCCGGCAAACGCCGACACCAACATCAACAAGGTTGATTCAGGCAAATGAAAATTCGTTAACATGGCATCAACCGATTTAAATTGATAACCCGGCGTAATGAACAGCGCAGTTTCACCGAACCCCGCTTGCAATGTGCCACATTGAGAAGCAGATTCCAATGCCCTAACCGCCGTGGTTCCAATCGCAATCACCCGCCCTCCTTGGGCGCGCGTCTTTTCGATTGCGGCAACAGTTTCAGCACATACCGCATAATATTCTTGATGCATCACATGCTCAGCCAAATTTTCCACGCGTACCGGTTGAAAGGTCCCGCTACCGACATGCAACGTGACGAAAGCTTTTGCAACACCTTTCGCCTCCAGAGCACCCATCAGCGCCTGATCGAAATGCAACCCCGCGGTCGGCGCTGCTACCGCCCCTTCTCGTGCTGCAAAAACTGTTTGATAACGTGCAAAATCTTGCACAGCATCCGCTCGCTTAATATAAGGCGGCAACGGGATATGACCGATCAGCGCCATAATTTCCAAAATTGACTGCTCACCCTCAAAACTGAGCTCAAACAAATCATTGTCTCGCCCCAAAACCCGACACTCAAACCCCTGATCCAAAATAATCCGTCCACCCGCCTTAAGCGCCTTACTCGCTCGCACATGTGCCTGTGCTCGATGACTATCAATCAGTCGTTCAATCAATATTTCAACCTGCCCACCCGTTGATTTTCGCCCAAACATCCGCGCTGGAATCACTTTAGTATCATTAAATACCAGTAGATCACTCGCCTTCACCCTATCGATAAAATCAACAAAACCCAGATCCTCAAGAGTCCCGCGATGCCTGTGCAAACACAACAACCGACTCGCCGTTCGCTCGAGCAACGGATACTGAGCAATCAAATGCTCAGGCAGGTCATAATTAAAAGCCGATTTATTCATCATAAGATTTAAGTAGGTTAGCCTTCGAAAAAACTAAACATTATAAAATATCTTGGCAATCCGCAAAAATTAGTTATAATAGTTAAATCTTAAGGCCGGGATGGCGGAACTGGTAGACGCGCCGGATTCAAAATCCGGTGATGGTAACATCGTGTCGGTTCGATTCCGACTCTCGGTACCACATTATTGTACCTTGCCGTGCTAAGAGATACAGAAACCCGCGAATCTACTAGGTTCGTGGGTTTTTTTATGTCCGCTGAAGTACGCCGAAGTACCGTGACAGCCACCCCAATCTGCAGTAACTTTTACAGTAACCTTGAAGCACCCTAAAAATGTTACTGCGTTTTATACCCAAAGCTATTGATATGCATAATATAATAGCGTTTCTGACTCGTCAAAATCTCCTATCTATCTGATTACAAAATCTTTTTACTTTTTGAGTTCAACAAATGGATATTGCTCTTTGTCGCAGTAACTCTTAAAGTAATTCCATCGCAGTAAAAAAGGTTACTGCATCAGGTTACTGCATAGTTAAGCGGAGTGTTTGAAATGGCTAAAGAACTTAAAGATGTCACGATTCGAAATATCAAACCCAGCAATAAAGACCAGCGCCTCTATGATGGTGATGGTTTATATCTGCTTGTTAAATCCAATGGCTACAAATGGTGGCGGTTTGATTATACCTTCGACAAGAAGCGCAAAACGTTATCCATTGGCGTTTATCCTGACGTTTCCTTAGGTCTGGCGCGTGACAAGCGTCATGAATGCCGTCAGCTCATAGCACAAGGCATTGATCCATCAAAGCAACGCAAAATGGAGCAAGCTGCTAATAGTGAGCAACAAGCTCTTGATCAATGTATTGAGCTAGGCATAGCCATTCCAGGCAGCTTTGAAGCGGTGGCGCGTGATTGGCTTGACCAAAAATACCGCAAAGAAACCACCGCAGTAACACTCCAAAAAACCACACGGCAACTTGAGCTACATGCCTTCCGTGTCATTGGTGCGACTCCAATTCAATCATTGAAATCATCCGACATCTTGGCAATGTTAAAACCCTTAGCCAATGCCAATAAAGTCGAAACCGTCCATCGAGTTCGAACACTCTGCAACAGCATCTTCAACTATGCCATAGTCCATAACATCGTTGAATACAACCCTGTCATTGCTCTGCAAGGTGCATTACCAGCGATCCAAGTTACCCATCGAGCCGCTATCACTGAACCGGTACGAGTCGGACAATTGCTGCGTGATCTTTACAGTTATACCGGAACGTTCGTGGTCACACGCGCATTACGGCTATCTGCCTTGCTCATGGTTCGACCTGGCGAACTTCGGCAAGCGGAATGGAAAGACTTTTATTTGGAAGATGCGGAATGGCGTTATTATGTGACCAAAACAGGAACGGAACATAATGTGCCATTGAGCAAACAAGCATTGGAAATTCTCACTGAACTGCAACTGATAACCGGCAAAGAGCGTTATGTGCTTCCATCAAGCCGCAATGATGGGCGTCCTATGTCTGAAAACACAATCCGGCAAGCATTACGAACAATGGGCTATGCGAATGAGGATATGTCTGCACATGGCTTCCGAACCACTGCATCTACCTTGCTGAATGAGCAAGGATGGAGTCCTGACGCTATTGAGCGTCAACTAGCGCACTCGCCAAAAGACAAAGTACGAGCGGCTTATAATCGAGCGCAATACCTTGATGAACGTAAACGCATGATGCAAGCTTGGGCCGATTATCTTGACAAGTTACGACTTGGTGCCGAAGTCTTGCCATTCGAAAAACCTGCATAAACTATAATTCCAAGTGGCGGCATTAATGGAGCATTGATTGATGACAGACATCTATTTCGAAGGTTATGGCGTGTGGCTAGCTTGGGACGATTCTGAAGCAAATTATCCGTTAACGGAACGATACTATGCAAAAGGTGTCTTTAGCTTGATCCAGCGTGACGACATTAAATTCCGTCATACTGAAAGCCTGTCTGACGTTGACACGCTCCAACCTTCGAATCATCCTGACGATGAGTTCCAATTGTTGGTTGCTTCTGGCAAGCTTGACCGATTCTTGACCCAGCATTCCGATGCTAAATTTTACAAAATGGAACGATCCGGCTTTGATGATGATTTTGAAAACGCCCTCCAACATCATAAAACGGATCAAGCTAATGAGTTCCGTCAATTAGCCAAATCAGCATTATTCCATATTGACAAAAACGACAAACAAAACATTCTGGTTCCAGTAAAAAACAATCCATCGAACGTTGTTAAGTTACCCGTCACGCAAAAAGCGCCAACGATTCCACCGCCAGTTAAAAAGTCTGACTCAACGGCGAAACTAAATGATACCCAAGCTCCAACTCCAATAAGCGCAGAAACGACGAACGTTGAAGTTTCCAGCCTCAAGCCCAGCAAAAAAACATCTGTTCAAATCAACAAGCCTGACTCTAATAGTCATAGTGAAAGTGATCTTCTAAGCGGTTCCAGTCTGTTGCGCTTGGAACGAACCATCGGCAACAAGCAAAAAAATATTCAAGCCTTGCTACCTATCAGTCGAACAACGTTTCTGAAAAAAGTCAAAAGTGGCGAATTTCCATCCCCTGTCAAGTTCGGCAATTCTCGATCTGTGTTCTGGCGTACTGAGGAAATTCTTGAATTGCTCGAATCTAGCGTTACGTTAAGCAATAATATAAGAAAAACCGAGAATAAAACTGCAGAACAAAAAAATTCAATACCGTTGTATCTTGACCCAAAACACATAATGTATAGCCTAGAACTAGATTGTGCAGTTAAAGCATGGAATGCTCTATTCAAAGAAAATTCTGGCAAACCCAATAAAAACACTCGTAAATTAATACTAAACTGGCTATATGATAATGATGAAAGAATTCTATCTAAAGAAGCTTTGGAACGAATTGCTACCATAGTGAATCCCTATGGTAAAAAAATTGGCGAGATTAAAGACACTGATCGATTAAATTCAAATTTACATGAGTATCTTGATCCAAAGCATCTAATGTTTAGCGCAGAGTTATATATTGTTATTCAGATATGGAATATCCTTGCTGAAAGAAATCCAGGCAAACGAACTAAAGGGAGTCGAAAAAAAGATATTGAACAATTTTTAAATGAGTGGCTTCAACAGTATCCGTATATTACATTAACTAAAGAATCTCAAGAAAGAATCATTTTTATGATAAATCCAGATAGAAACGGTGGAGCACCCTCTGCAACATATAGAACCGAAAGCTAATTAAGCGGAGAAAAAATTTTATCAGTTATGAGCATATCTGGATTGACACACTGAATGGAGGAACGCTGTATAAATATCTTCGATCTAGTAGAAAGAAATGTACATAATACTCTTTCAAAGAAAAGAGAGGGCAAATTAGAAATCGTATCGGCATTAATGACCGTTAACAGACTGTTGAAAAATAAACATCGCATACAATCTATGGTATAAAAATATATAACTTACCGATAATTTGAAGTAGTTAACCAATTTTTTCAACAACCGCTAAACCATAGCCGCCGAGAAAGGAGTATTGGCGACTAAGAGATTGATAACGTTATTAGGAAATTCTAAATATTATTTAATCAATTCAAAACGATTCACAGAAATATTTATTGAGCTAAACAAAACTATCCTACCTGTTATAGCCATATATCACGCGGCTTACAAAAATTGACCCACCACTTAAATTCATCGAAAGGTAGTACTGTTCTATCTGTTTTGTTAAAAAAATAAGAGTAAACTTTTTGAAAATCAGAAAAGCGGAGATAAACCGTTTTGATGATTTGAGTCATCGATATTTAATTATCGGAATGTTAATTTTTTGGAGTATTAGATGGAAACTTTTAATGAAGACGTCGAAGACGTTAAAGATACTTGTCGTAGAATGTCAAGAGAATTACAAGGTCTTACTGGTGGTGCGTTATATGATACACCACGAACATTCGATATTGTAAATGATTTATATGTTGACATTCGTCAAGCTATCATTAACAAAATAATCGTTGCTGATATTATTCAGCAACATAGTAATGATATGGAAGTTCTTAGCTGTCAAATTGTATTGGATATATACAAAAAAGAGGATTCTTCTGAGGAAGATTCTTCTGAAGAGGAGGTGCTTGAAGAAAAATTAGATTAAAATCATAAAAAGAGGAAGTTCTGTTATTAAATGCAGAACTTCCTCCATCAACTACTATTTATTAACTAGATCAAATAAAGGTTAATAAAAAATAACAATTCTATTTAAACGAACGTTTAATTAATCATTTTATGATATAAAAACGTCTTACTTTCTTATAAGTAAGACGCTATTATAATTTTAAATTTTGGTTTAAATAGCATTAGTGTGAAATATGAATTATGGTTATTTAAGAGTTAGTACGGATAAGCAAGATATCGAGAATCAAAAGATAGCGATTCTCGAATATGGAAATACCTTCAATTTAAATAAAATAGAATTTATTACTAAAATAATATCAAGCCGAAAAACTGATAGAGTTATCTTTCAGCTTATTGAAAGATTAAAGCCTGATGATAATTTGATTATTTACGAATTATCACGTTTAGCTCGTTCAATGAGTGAGCTTGAATCTATTCGCGTCAAAATCGCAGAGAAAAGAACAACTCTTCACGCAATAAGTCAAAAGCTAATTATCTAACCCGATAGTTCAGATATAACAGCGAGAGCGTTAATTTTTGCATTAGAAATTTCGGCTCAGATCGAACGTCAAATGATTTCAGATAGAACTAAGGTAACTCGCAAAAAATATCCCCCTCTAATTTTCATCAGAGCGTCACTATAACTGATGTATCCTACGGGGATAATTTTACCTATCAAAACCGAAATGATCAGCTTATCAAAAAAACACATCACTACGATTAAAGATGCTGCGA
>CANNKG010000039.1 GCA_947505105.1 Methylococcaceae bacterium
AATTCATTCCGGGGTACGAGTCTGTTTTACGGGTCACGTTAGGTTTCAGGATTAAATCTCTAAAAAATTGAACGACCTCGCTTTGCCGCCTCCCGCACAGTATCTTTCATTCTCTGGGGTGATGAAAGCTTCTTCATGATCGTTAGGTTGAGTCATTAACGCGGGCAAAATACTGACGATTTCCTGATAGGCAAGACGATTTCTCCGATCCGAAATATTCGCCGCTCCGATCATCGAGGCATCGGAGGTCAAAAAACGTAGATCGCGTGCAGGCTCCTCGACGACGCGCACCCAGCCATAAAGCGATTCTTGTTCGGAGAGAATTTTAAAATGCTGATAATCGCCAACAATACACAGGGTAAAATAGCGACACTGACCGCTAACTGCTTTTGTTCATAGATGGCGACAACCGTTGCCCAAGCCAGTAGAACTAAACTTAGACCAATCAATATTTCTCGAGAGCCCACCAGCGGAAACAGAAAAAATCCCAGCACTAAAGTACCTATTACGCTGCCGAGAGTGCTGATTGCGTATATATTTCCGGAGCTCGCACCAATACCCTCTAAACGGGTCGTCGCTAACTTGATCGCGAAGGGTCCGACCATGCCGAGCAAAGTCAAACAGGGCGAAAACAGCACCAACGCACTGACGAAAGATCCAGCTCTTAAGCCCAAGGGATCGGTTGCCAGTAACACCGGTCGGGTTACCCACGGAATAAGCAAAATCATTAGTGCTGCCATCGCAATAATCATTGATAAACCGGTCCGTTTAGTCCGATCCGCCCAGCGACCGCCGCAAAAATAACCTAAGGCCAGCGCAATCATGGTCACGGAAATCAATGACGACCAGACATATAAACTTGCCCCATAAAATGGCGCAATCATTCTTGTACCTAAAAGTTCAACGACCATTACCGCCGCGCCGGTCAAAAAAACCGTCAGATAGAGCCCGTATCGTCCTGCATTATTGAGAGAATTTTGACGCATCATTTTTCCAATAAAGTTTCTTGAGTGAGTGAAAAGATCACCCGCCAATAATTTTAATTCAGCAGCGTTCCGCCGCTATTGCCAAACACATCGATCCACAAGTGCGCTAGGCCTAAATTTTCCAACCAGACAACACCCTGCTCCTCTTTAAGTAAGGCAATGGTGGACGCACTCCCGGCGACCACGCAAAAGTCGCCTAGTACGCTGACGGAAGCCAGATGTTTTACTGGCCACCCGGTTTTAGGATTTATGATGTGACTATAGCGAACACCATCGATCACGAGACACCGCGTATAATCGCCACTGCTGGCCATAGCGCCTGCCTGTAACAGCACCGACTCTGCCACTTGCCCCGGCTTGCGCGGATGTTGAATGCCGATACACCAGGGAGCGCCATCATCACGCGGGCCGATAATTTTAAGGTCACCACCCAAATTAATCAGGCCATGACGAATGCCAGCGGCCTGACACTGCGCCGCGACGCGGTCAACCGCATATTCTTTGACGATGCCGCCGAAATCGATTGCCATACCGGGGATTAAAAACTCAAGGATCGGGGCTTCCCAACGGAGCTTATGCCAGCCGATCTTATCCAATACGCTGGAGATATGTTCCTGCTCGGGCAATTGTGTAGCATCAAAACGCCAAACGGTTCGCAACAGACCTGAGGTAATGTCAAACAAGCCATCGCTTTGTTGATAGCAGGTTGCCGCATAATTCAACAGACTTGCCGTTTCAGGGTCAACCGAGATCTGGCCACCTTGCGCGGCAATTCGGTTAATCGCCGAGATCACACTGTCTTCACGGTAGCGCGAATACGCAGCTTCAAGACGTCGAACTTCCGCAATGGCCGCCTCGGCAATTTGTTGCGCCAGAACTTGCGATTGGGCATATAACTGGATTTCGCAGGCAGTGCCCATAGCTTGAAAATTTACGTGAAGATATTCCATAGCCACCAAGCGCAGAGGTGTGAATCTTGGCGAGAGAATTTAAAACCCGTAACTCCAGGTCGCCGATAACGCGCCCGAACGCTCAAGTTGATAGCCATTAACATCATCGGAAACCGGTTCAATCCATTCAAAACTTAAACGATTACCTTGTAAATCGCCGCTCGGGACCGTTAAATTAAAGCCGAAACCGACATCCCAAAAGCGTCCGCCATAACTATTGCCGTAATCCATCGGGCCAATTTTGGTATAGGTATCGTTATATTGGCCTTGAAGTCCGCCCTGCACCGTATATACACCACGCACCGACAACGCGAGCCAATCGACAACGTTATAACTACCCCACGCAGTTGCTTGGAAAATATCGCCGAACGCAAACCCGGAGCTATTTTGACTTTCCAAGCGCTTGGTGCCGTTTAATTGCGCGCCCCATGACCATTCATTCCAAAGACCTGTATAGGTCAGACTCGGTTTGAAATCCCAAGTGCCGCTGCCAAGCTGCATGCCGTAGTGAATGAAACCGATCGAAACACCGTGAGTATCTCTAAGTTTGATGCCGACATCGCCGGTTGGTGCGCTGATCCCAAGCGTGGCGTGGAAATGATGCCCAACTTGGTCAAACAGTTTGAACATCGCATACATACCGGTATCACCAACGCCACCGGTGGTATGCTCATGGTCGGCGTGAATAACTGCGGCCCGCGTGACCGGGTCCTGGGCCAAATCGACTAACGATGCTCCATCAAGTTTGCGCATCGACATATTCATATCAACAAATTGCGGCATTAACATCAGCGTCAACCAATCGGTCGGTGCGATCATCAAGTCGAGCATGTGCATGTGCATATTCATTTCCTGCGGAGTCACATAACACGGATTACCATTGCACCCTTGCGTAACAATTTGTTGATCGCCCACCTGATTGAAACCATTCAAGGTGTGTCCGTTCTGCCCACTGTACATATAACGATAGCCAACCATCATGTCGCCGGTTTTTTCGAGCATATGATCGAACATCACCCCCGCTGGCGCATGGCTTCCATGATGATGCGCGTGGCCTTCATGGCCATGACCTGCATGTTTGATATTTGCTAAGGAAACAGTTGATAAGTCGACTTTTAGCGCCGCATTTGCCATGTAGGAATTGTAATCGGCATAAGCGCCCTCACCGCCGCCACCGAGTTTCAGCGAACCGGCATGAACATAATATTCGGCCCCTATTTCGAAACTGACGCCTTTAGCGAATTTTTTGCTGAGCGTCAACCCACCGCTTAACGCGCCAAAACCTGACAAGCGCTGATCGCTTGAATAATTATCGGGTAATTGCGCGGTATTTAACTGGGTCACGACCGCATTGCCATCGCTGTCGATCGATTGAAACTTGCCGGGGGTCGCCTGTTTCGAGACCAGATAGGGTTGATAAAAATCGGCCTGACTTTGCGAATAATAGCGGATACGCGGGGTTACCACCCAATCGTTGCTAATCGGCTGCACCCAGTCAGCTTCGAAGGTATGGGCATTAATCCCCCAATCGTCATGGAAAAATCGATAATCTAAATGTAAGGCAGAGTTTAAAGCATCAATATGTTGCACATAGCGCAAGCCCGTGAGCAATTGGTTGCGTTGATCGGGGCGCTTTTCCATCAACGCCCGAATATCGCCGGAATATACGCCATCATTGTTAGGCGCTTTAGCCGGATCAACAAACACAGTGGTAACAGTTTTGTAAGGATTAGCCAAATATCCGGTACTGCGGGTATAACCGGCACTGAATTCAACCAAGGCGCTTTTATTGAGCACTTGAGTCAAGCCGAGTGTTGAGCCCCAGTCTTCACGTTGGGCATGCAGCGTTTTATTATTTAACGGGCCGGAAATTTCCAACTGGCTAGTCGAATGCGTCGCGTTATAGGTTTTTAAACCACCGGAGGTTTCATAGATATAAGGCGTTGCATCATGATCCAGAAGCGCCTTAGTTTCACTTGAGGTGTAGCTTAAATTCCCGCTAAGGCTGGTCAGTTTTTGGTTAAAATCCAGCCGTCCACCGACATTACCAAACACCGACAAGTAATCATTTTCACTCGACACCCCAGCACCGCCCTGAACTTCCGCTTCATTCCAGGCGTAACTCAAATTCACGTTGCCTTGTTTACGCGTTTCAGGCGAAGCCATCGCAAGGGTATGGACTAACTGGCTGGCTTGCTGCTGTGCGCCAGTTACCGGATCAAGCGTTACGGGTTTATAGGCGGCATCAAGGGTCGCCACGCCCGGATTCAGCAACGGTGATGCCCCACTGACACTTTTGGCATGATTGCCGCCAAAAGCCAAGGGCGCGGTAGTCACCGGCGTTGCTCCGCTCCAGGTATCTTGCAGATAATCAAAGGCCAGCTTGATTCGATCGGAAATTTTAAGATGGGTCTTGCCGAAAATGCTTTCGACTTCAATTGGGTTGAAATCACTAGCCACGCCACCGAGGTCGCGCTTACCCTCCTGGTAATGACCATATTGAAAGGTCGTGTCTTGCCCCTCGGCCTGTCCGGTGTCGGGCATCATCAGTCCCGGCAACGCAAGTGCTGCAACCGTCAGCGCTTGTAATGCCGGATTTACGAAATTCGTCGGCTTAATAACAGCCACAACCGCCCCCGCCCGTCGAACCGCCGCCCGAAGCCGCTTCACGACTGCCATAGACATGCGAACGCAGCAAGTTTTGCATTGGATTAGGGTCTAAAGCCATTTCGGGTTTAGCGAGAATACCGCGTTCCCACGGTGATATCTGAGTACAAGCAGAAGTCAGTCCTACCAAAGCGATAATCAGCAAACGGCTTTTCATTCCACAAGACTAAGACAATGAAATAATAGACAATTTTAAGCCAACGCCGACTAAGTTCGATCCTGAAGACTGATTCACTCGTTCGCGTGCATGATTTAGTCGACTCATTTTTCGGCCAATAATTGCTCAATCTGAGTGCGAAGCGCTTGGGCATCATCATCCTTGAAACCTAAATGCACCTGCCGAATGACTCCTTTTCGATCAATGAGGTAAGACGACGGCATGGCTTGGACATCGAAATCTTTAGCGCATTGTTTGGTCGCATCGACCAACACGCTAAAATTAGTCGGGTGCTCGGTCAAAAATGCCTTAGCATCATCAACTTGTTCATCCAGGTTTACCACCGCCACTTCCAGACCTTGAGCTTTCAATTCGTGATTTATAGCATTCAGAAAAGCAAAGGATTTGGCACAAGGCGGACACCAGGAAGCCCAAAAGTCGACGTACAAGACTTTCCCCACCAAGGGTTGAAAATCAAAATTTTGCTCAGTCGCTAAGGAGGTCAATTGGCAATGCGGAACTTTCTGCCCAACTTCAGCGGCATGAAGTGACGAAATAAAACCAAACACGACAGTGACACAACAAACTTTAAAAATACGCAATATCATTTGCAGTCTAACTCAAGCAACAACAAGAAACAAAACCTAGACGGATAGGCAATAAAATAGCTTTGACAGGAGTGAGCAATGCTTGCTGCCCACCCTTCAAAGCATTGATTGATTAGTCAAGTTGATAACCCACCACATCGGTCCCGGTATGGTTACCCTCGGCAGTTTCGCAGTGATAGGTCAAAAAAACATTACGACTCCCTTCTGCCGTTTTATTGATCGAAACATAGTATGATCCTGCGCCGCCTTTCAGTGAAACGAACGAACTCCCTTTACCATCTCCCGACACTGGATCGGTCACATTAATCATTTTATTGTTTTTCAAAATTTGGGCACTGAGTAGCATTCCCGAAACTGGAACTGAAAGATCGGTAATCTGGATCGTCAGACGATCTGCAGGGCCATTACCATCATTACCACAGCTAATAGCACCAAGCGCCACAGCATTCGGATTATTCCCGGCACCGTCAAGAGTAAATCCTAATTCGTGCGCCATCACAGTTCCTACAACGAGATTGGATATCACTAAGCCTACTGCTAATTTATTCATTTTGTCTTTTTGGGTCATAAAGATTATTGATTTTAATAGTATTTATATTGCTACTAAATACTATTTTGGTGGGTATTTTAAATAACTTTGCTAAGCGTTTGTGATTTATTTTCCGAAATTAGTGTGACTTCAGCGCCCTAAGCCTCACCAAAAATCTTGGCAAAAGACGCTGGTTTCTAACACCACTGGCTAAGACTAATCATTCGCCATAATCACCTAAACGCATGCCAATACTACTTTAACCTGCCGCATTTTCACTTAATATTTCATATTTTAAATAATGCCGCCGCTATAGGACCATCAATGCAAGCACAAGACATACCAGAATTAAAATACTTATTTTTACAATGAACTAAAAAACGATTTCGCTAAATCATCAACTTTAGACACAGCAATTAAGGGATATCACCATACAAAATAAGTTAAATAACATAGTTTAATTATTTTCAATAACACTATTTTCAATAAATTCCGCTTTTCAAACCGCAATGCTTGCGACGACAAGACGAGTTCATTTTTCGTCATTCATGGCGCAAAGCCTCAATCGGATCCAGCCGCGCCGCTTTCCGCGCCGGAAAATAACCAAAAATAATCCCGACCGACGCCGAAAACAAAAACGCAATGGCCACAATACCGCCTTCGAACACAAACGGGACCTGCATGATCCCCGATAACGCTATCGCCGTCGTTAATGCCAGCGCAATGCCGATTAAGCCACCAAACGAAGACAAGACTACCGCTTCAACCAGAAATTGCAATAACACTTCACGTTCTAAGGCGCCAATTGCCAGCCTGATGCCAATTTCGCGGGTTCGCTCAGTCACCGACACCAGCATGATATTCATGATGCCGATACCGCCGACCAACAAACTCACTGCACCGACAGCACTCAATAGACCGGTCATGGTGCGCGTGGTCGTCGTCAACATCGCGGTGATTTCTTTCATATCCAGGACATTAAAATTGTTTTCTTCATTACTCGCCAAATGTCGTCGGGTGCGCATAATTCGCTCAATGTCGCGTTTTACCAGATCGGCGTCCACACCATCTTTGACCGAGACCTTGATTAGATTGACATCCTGATTGCCCGCAATACGACGCTGAAAGGTGCGCAGCGGAATAACAATCAAATCGTCCTGATCGGAACCCATCGTCGATTGTCCTTTCGACAGCAGCACGCCAATAACTTCACAGGATATTTTTTGCAAACGAATCCGATTACCAAGGGGATTTTGCAGGGCAAACAATTTAGTGGCGACAGTCTGCCCAATAATACACAACGCCGCCCCAACCCTTGCCTCACTTGCCGTAAATAAGCGTCCTTGGGCAATCTGCTGATTACTGACCGGAAAAAATGCGTCGGTGCTTCCCGTCACATTGGTTGACCAATTTTCATTGGCAAAGATTGCAGTCGTCGCACTCGATGCGACCGGCGCGACGGCCGCTAACTCCGGAATTTCGTGCAGTAATGCCTCGGCATCGGCAATTTTAAACGCCTCAGCCCCCGACATCTGCCCCGGTCCGGTGCGCTTGCCGACACTGATCATCATCAAATTGCTACCGAGACTTGCAATTTGCTGAGTCACTTGCCGGGTCGCGCCATTCCCCAAAGTTACCAAGGTAATCACCGAGGCCACGCCGATAATGATGCCGAGCATCGTCAAAATCGAGCGCATCACATTGCGCCGTAATTCTCTAAACGCCAACAGCAAGGCATTCCCTAACATGTCAAAGCGTTCTCGGAAACATGATCGGCTTCAATCAGGCCATCCTTAAAATGCACAATGCGCCTAGCATAAGCCGCCATTTCGGGTTCGTGCGTGACCATGACCACCGTAATGCCTTGATCTCGATTAAAGGCGGTCAACAAATCCATGATTTCGATACTGCGCGCTGAGTCGAGATTACCGGTAGGTTCATCGGCGAGCAATAAGGACGGACCGGTCACAATGGCTCGCGCGATCGCAACCCGCTGTTGCTGACCGCCAGATAATTCTCCAGGAGTATGATTGGCTCGATCCGAAAGCCCAACCTTCCGCAAAGCTTCTCGAGCCATAGTGCGACGCTGCTGGGTTGGACTGCCTCGGTAGATTAACGGCAATTCGACATTTTCCAATGCTGAGGTCCGATTCAACAGATTAAAGCCCTGAAAGACAAAGCCTAAGTAATGCCGCCGCAACAAGGCACGTTGATTGCGATTCAACGCACCGACATCCACGCCTTGAAACAAATAAGTGCCAGAAGTCGGCGTATCAAGGCAACCCAAAATATTCATACAAGTGCTTTTGCCCGAACCGCTTGGCCCCATCACCGCGACGAATTCGCCGGGATAAATACTCAAATCAATGCCCGCCAAGGCGTGCATTTCGGCATCGCCTTTACCGTAGATTTTGGTCACCTGCTGTAATTCAAGCAAAGGCGCTGCCTGATGCAATGCTTGATTCACTTCAGCGTTCATGGCTCTGTCACAATCCCAACAACCAGTTCGGTTCCTACCTCCAGCGGACCTGCGATAATTTCAGTGTTCACACCATCGGTGACGCCTTTGGTAATGGTCAGGGATTCCAAGACTTTAGGACCTTCCCGCCACACCAGTTGTTCCTTGGTATTAATCGCAACGGCTGTCGTTTTGGATTCACTATGCGGTGGACGCGGCAACATTGCACTTAATAATCCACCGTTAGTTTTTTGCTCCCGTACCGGTGTCTTAGGTGGACTAAATCTGAGCACCGCATTACTGACCAGCAGTACATTAGTTTTCTTATTCACCACAATCATCGCCGTGGCGGTCATCCCCGGACGCAACGCCAGCGCCGAATTATCGACCGTCAGGACAGTTTTGTAAGTGACGACCCCATCAACCGTTTGTGACCCATAGCGAACTTGGGTGATTTTGGCCGGAAAGGTCTGGTCGGGATAAGCATCGACCGTAAAGGTCGCCTCCTGCCCTTCTTTAACCAAGCCAACATCGGCCTCGTCAACATCGACCTGCAATTCCATTTGGGTTAAATCTTCAGCTAATTTAAACAGGACCGGCGCCTGAAATTGAGAGGCGACGGTCTGTCCCGGTTCAACCAATCGTTCCAACACTACGCCATTGATCGGCGAATGAATAACGGCTTTGAGAATATCGGTCCGATTGACGTCCAAAGCCCCCTGCGCTTGTTCCACCGCAGCCTTGGCGCTTGCGAGATCGGCCTTGGCGCGCGCCAGCGTAGCGATCGCGGTATCCAGATCGTAGGGCGCCGGTACTTTGCCATCACTCAAACGTTTAACTTCATTCAAGCGATTCATTTTAACCTGCGCCTCCTGCAAGGTCGCTTCGGCCTGCATCACTTTCGCCTTGGCCGAATTCAATGCCGATTCCGATTGCAACGCTTGCGCTTCAAGTCGAGTGGTATCCAATACCGCAAGCACTTGGCCGATACTGACACGATCATTGTAATCGATCGGCACATCCTTGATGGTGCCCGAGACTTCAATACCGACCTGAACTTCCTTAACCGGGGCGAGCGTACCGGTTGCACTCACCGTCACCACTAAATCACCCCGGCGGACCGGTTCAGTTTGGTAATTGACCGGTTTGGACTCCCGTTTAAAAACAAAAAAAACGCCCCCCAAAGCCAGCA
Source organism: Methylococcaceae bacterium (assembly GCA_947505105.1). Classification (GTDB taxonomy): domain Bacteria; phylum Pseudomonadota; class Gammaproteobacteria; order Methylococcales; family Methylomonadaceae; genus SXIZ01. The sequence goes on from CANNKG010000039.1 coordinate 9,548, forward strand.
AGAGAACAAGCAATCCACCCCATCGCCACGGGTGTTGCTTGAGTCGGGAGATTGCTTGCTGCTCAAGACCCAAGGTTTGTTCAATGCTGGGTGTAGGTTTGGTTTTAATATCACTCATGGCCATCAGGAAGGTTTTGTAGTCTCGTGAGCATCCCAACCGCCTCCGAGCGCTTTGAATAGCCGAATTAAATCAGACGCGACTTCAGCTTCGCTTGCAGCGAATTGGATTTGGACGCTTAATAAAGATCGTTGAGCGTCAAGCACCCTTAAAAAATCGATGGTGCCGGATTCGTATTGGTTTTCGGCTAATTTTAAAGCTCGCTGACCCGCATCGACGGCGGTTTGTAAATTATCGCGGCGCAGTTGTTCCTGCAAGAAGGTGGTCAAAGCATTTTCGACATCGCGCTGGGCTTGTAAGAGTGTCGATTCATACAATGCCAAGGCCTGTTCCTGCAAAGCGGTCTGAATATCGATATTACGCCGGAGTCGACCGGCATCAAACAAAACCATGGCGGTGTTCGCCGCGATTTGAAATGCCTTGGCGCCCGCGCTGTAAAGATTCGCCGAACCTAGCGTTTCCAGCCCGATAAAACCGGATAAGGTAAAATTTGGATAACGTGCAGCTTTGGCAACACCAATTTGGGCAGTTTGCGCCGCCAGTTTTCGTTCGCTGCGACGTACGTCGGGACGTTGCCTAAGCAGATCAGCCGGCAAACCAATAGCGATGTTTAACGGTGCAACTGGAATCGGCCGCATCGGATTGAGCAACAACTTCAGGGCACCGGGTGGCTGTCCAATGAGCACGCCGAGTCGATGCTGCGCCTGTTCAAAGCCACTGCGCAAAGTCGGGAGCGTTGCCTGGGTTGTAGCAAGATTCTGCTGCGCTTGCTCGACGTCGAGTTGCGTCGTAAGACCCGCCTGATAGCGCCATTGAGTTAACTGAACGGTATTTTGTTGCGCCGCGATGTTCGCTTCGGTCAGCGCCACCCGAGTTTGAAAAGAACGCAGATCAACATAATTCAACGCGACTTCAGCATACAGACTAATCAGGATATCGCGTAAATCTTCTTGAGAGGCTTGCAGGGTCGCATCCGCGGATTCGATACCGCGGCGTAATTTGCCCCAGATATCCAGTTCCCACGTGGCATCCAGTTTGTTCGAATACAATTCGGTGGTAATGTTGTTACCGGCTTGACCGTTACCACTTGATTGATTGACTGTGCCCTTGGCTGATATCGTCGGAAATAGCCCGGCTTCGGCAAGGTCGCGCCGGGCGCGGGCTTCACGTAAACGCGCCTGCGCTTGGCGCAAATCCAGATTTCCTGCCGACACCCGTGCAATCAAGCCGGAAAGCACTGGGTCCTTAAAAGCGCTCCACCATTGTACAAGCCAGGGATTTGACTTCGAGACATCCAGGCTGGGCGATTGAACGCTCCAAGCCTCTGCTAACGGGCTATGGGGCCGACGATAATCCGGCCCCACCATACAACCTGTGATCAGCAAACAAAAAAACAGCCCAGCACAGCTTAAGATTCGATCGCAAATAACTTCGCTATTTATCCGCTCAGCCCAGCCCTCGCCCCGACGGGGCGAGGGAGCAAATGCGGAGATTATTGTTGACAATGTCCTTAATCTGAATGTCAGACTATTCTTCATCAGTATGCTTGAACTCAACCACCTTGTTGAGTTTTCGATATCCAAACGCTATACCAAAACCCGTTCAATTCCACCATTAGCGGCTTGCTTGATATAGTGCTTCATCCAATCCTCGCCCAAAACACTTCGCGCAATTTCGACCACGATATAGTCGGTTTCCATTTGTTTACCTTGATCCTGATAACGTTGCAAGCCCTGCATACAGGATGGACACGAAGTTAACATCTTAACCTGTCCCTGATAATCATCCTCACGTAACACCGCGATGTTTTCTTTTAATTCAACCTCTTTACGATAGCGTACCTGAGTTGAAATATCAGGACGGGCCACCGATAGAGTTCCAGATTCGCCACAGCAGCGATCAGATTTGCTAACCGGCATACCCACCAAGCCACTGACGGTTTTTAATGGATCCTGCTGTTTCAATGGACTATGACAAGGATCGTGATATAGATAGCGTTGACCGTTCACCGCATTGAGTTTGACGTCTTTTTCAAGCAAATACTCATGAATATCGATCACCCGGCAGCCCGGAAAGATTTTCTCGAATTCATAATCGGCTAATTGATCAAGACAGGTGCCGCAACTGACCAACACGGTTTTGATATCCAAATAGTTCAAGGTATTGGCCACCCGATGGAACAGCACCCGGTTGTCGGTACTAATCTGCTGAGCCTTGTCATATTGACCGGCGGCACGTTGGGGATAACCACAGCAGAGATAGCCCGGCGGTAATACCGTCTGCACACCGATTTCGTATAACATCGCTTGCGTCGCCAGACCAATTTGCGAAAACAGCCGTTCAGAGCCACAACCTGGAAAATAAAACACCGCTTCAGAATCTACGCGAGTTTTATTTCGATCACGAATCACCGGGACGATCAAATCGCTCTCAATTCCGAGCATCGCGCGCGAGGTTTTGCTCGGCAACTTGCCCGGCATTTTACGATTCGTAAAATGAATGACGTATTCTTGTAACGGCGGCTTGCCGATCGATGATGGCGGATGCGCTAACTGAGCTTTGCCCCACGGTCGCATAAAGAAATTTCCGAGCCGCTGTCCCTTGTAGGACCATTCGATCAATATTTTGCGCATGAATTTAACGCTATTCGGGCGCCCGGTTGACAAAAATGCCATTGCTGCGGCCTTAACCGGATTAAAGCTTTGTTTGCCCATTTTGCGCAGTAAATTACGCATGTTCATGGAGACATCGCCAAAATCGATATCGACCGGACACGGGTTATAACATTTATGACAGACCGTACAGTGCTCTGCGACATCCTCGAATTCTTTCCAATGGGTAATCGAAATGCCGCGTCGAGTTTGTTCCTCATATAGAAACGCTTCGATCAACAACGAGGTCGCGAGGATTTTATTGCGCGGGGAGTATAAAAGATTGGCCCGTGGCACATGCGTAGAACATACTGGCTTACATTTTCCGCAGCGTAGACAATCCTTTACGGAATCCGAGATTGCACCGATATCGCTCTGTTGCATAATCAGGGATTCATAACCCATCAAACTGAATGACGTGGTATAGGCCGCACTCATGTCAGCGCCGGGCATCAATTTGCCCCGGTTGAACCGCCCGTCAGGATCGATGCGTTGCTTATAGGCATGAAAATCCGCCAATTCTTCTTTCGAAAGAAACGCATATTTGGTAATGCCGATGCCATGCTCTCCCGAAATCACCCCATCCAAGGAACGCGCCAGCGCCATAATTTGTTCGACGGCGGCATTGGCTTCCTGCAACATTTCGTAGTGATCGGAATTGACCGGTAAATTGGTATGCACGTTGCCGTCGCCCGCATGCATGTGCAGCGCGACAAAGACGCGCCCGCGCAGAATTTCTTTATGCACGGCCTCAATGCGTTCAATAATCGGTTTGAAATTATCGCCTTGGAAAATTTCTTTCAGCGCCGGGAGTAATTCAACCTTCCAGGAAACGCGCAGCGAATGGTCCTGTAACCGATGGAACAAGGTCGGTTGCTCTGCTCGATTGGTCATCGGCGTGACTTCGATACCTAACGAGGCAAAGGCGGCTTCAGCATCCGTTAATGGCAGATCAAGATTATCATGCAGCCATTGCCAGCGCTCCCGCACTTGCTTGACTGCGGCAAGGCTCTGAATGCGCCGGTCGCCAATCAATTCGACTTTATCGAGACCATCGCCGTAAAAACGTAACGGTAGCTCCCCCTCAAAAAGCGAATTCAAGGCGTCGCAGAGCCTCAATTTATTGCGGAGCGATAACTCTATATTGATGCGCTCGATACCATCACAATAATCGCCCATACGCGGCAATGGAATCACGACGTCTTCGTTAATCTTGAACGCATTGGTATGCTTGGCGATGGCGGCGGTTCGTGCTCTATCCAACCAAAAGGTTTTTCTTGCTTCGGAACTGACCGCGACGAACCCTTCCGCATTACGCGCATTACATAAACGCACGACTTCAGAGGCGGCCATTGCCACCACTTTATCATCATCGCCAACGATATCGCCGATCAACACCATTTTCGGTGTACCGCGATGCTTGGCTTTACTGGCATAACCGACCGCCTTAACATAGCGCTCATCCATATGCTCAAGCCCTGCGAGCATCACGCGCTCTGTGCCATTTTTCGGCAGACTTGCCAAATAATCGCGGATTTCGACAATCGCCGGCACCGCTTCCCGCACCTGTCCGAAAAATTCCAGGCAAAAAGTGCGCGTTTGAGGTGGCATTTTGTGCAAAATCCAACAGGCCGAAGTAATGATGCCATCACAGCCTTCTTTCTGAATGCCCGGTAAACCACCCAAAAATTTGTCGGTGACATCTTTGCCGAGTTCGCCCTTCCGGAAGCTCTTACCGGGAATATTAAGCTGCTCCTCGGACAATAATTTCTTTCTATCTGCGTCAAAATACTTAAGCGCAAAAGTCACCAGTTCTTGATCATGAATTTTGCCGAGGTTATGGTTCAGACGTTCGACTTCAAGCCAATTTCCATCGGGCGTCACCATCCGCCAGGACAGTAAATTATCGAGCGCAGTTCCCCAAAGTACAGCCTTTTTACCCCCCGCATTCATCGCAATATTGCCGCCGATACACGATGCATCCGCAGAAGTTGGATCGCACGCAAAAACCAAACCGGCATGGTCAGCGACATCCATGACCCGACGCGTCACCACACCCGCACCGGTATGAATTGTCGCATACGACTCAGTAACTCCCGGCAGCGTGGTTTGATGATTGACTTTGGAAATATCAATCAGCTTTTCGGTATTGATGACGACACTATAAGGTGTCAATGGAACAGCTCCTCCGGTATAGCCGGTCCCACCCCCACGTGGAATAATTGTTAAATCAAGTTTGATGCAATCACGCACTAAATGAACAACTTCATCTTCATTACTCGGATACAGCACGACAAACGGATATTCAACCCGCCAGTCGGTTGCATCGGTGACATGGGCGACGCGCGCAAAACCATCGAAACAGATATTGTCTGTGCGGGTATGCTTGGATAATAACGCCAATACTTTACGGCGCATTGCACTAGTTTGCTCAAAATGTTTTTGAAAGGCATCCACCGCCTGATGAGCGGCTTTAATCAGCAATGCCACTCGTCTGGCGCGATCGGGATGCTCTTGTTCATATTCGGCATGACGAATTTCCATCTGTTGGAGACGATGACGCAGAGCGCCAAGCAAGGCCTTTCGACGCTGGCGATTGCCGAGTAGATCATCTTCAAGATAGGGATTGCGTTGGACCGCCCAAATATCGCCCAATACCTCAAACAACATTCGGGCCGATCGACCGGTAATGCGCTCGGTACGTAATGATTCGAGAATCTGCCAGTTGTCCTCACCGAGCAATCGAATCACGATTTCACGATCAGAAAAGGATGTATAGTTGTACGGAATTTCACGTAGCCGCGAAGCAGTTGCTTCGGGCGCTAAGGAAAGTAAATCTGAATCCACGGTAATATACCCGGTGTTTGCTGGAAAGATTCTATTTTAGCACCCTCAAACCATTGCGGATATATGATATATAGGGATAAGCATCAAGCAAATTTTTTCGCTTCCAAATCAGGTTAACCATGAAGGGCTTTACTTTAAATTACTTACCAAAAATAAGATCGAATATCCGTTAGTTAACTTTTTATCCAAAATCATAAAGTCCACTGACTAAAGAGCAAATCCAGCACGATATAATAATAACCATTTGTTTTAATTGATAATAGTTAGGTGCTAAAAAAATTTCAAAACGCCATTCGAATTAAATTAATCCGTTCCAAGCCATTTTAAGTTATCATAGACTGCCTTTTACCAAAGTTATCCCTGATGCAAATTGGCCCATTTTCTCTCGATAACCGCTTAATTTTAGCGCCCATGGCGGGCATTACCGACCCACCCTACAGAAGATTATGCCTTGAATTTGGCGCCTCTGTCGCAGTCTCGGAAATGGTTTCAGCCAATCCTGAGCTACGTAAGAATCCTAGAACGCTTTTAAAATTAAGCCGCCAAGCCGATGAAAGTTTGCACTGGGTACAAATTTTGGGAACCGACCCGGATCAAATGGCTCAAGCGGCAATACTTAATGTGCAACATGGCGCCGATATTATTGATATCAACATGGGTTGCCCAGCAAAAAAAGTGTGCGCCGTAGCGGCTGGTTCTGCCTTGATGAAAAATGAGGAACTTGTCAAACGCATCCTCGATAAAGTCGTCTCGGCAGTCACCGTTCCTGTTACGCTCAAGATCAGAACCGGATGGGATTTAGAGAACAAAAATGCTTTAACGATTGCAAAAATTGCTGAAAACGCAGGTATTTCGGCTATTACGATCCATGGACGAACTCGCGCTTGCAAATTCGAGGGTCATGCCGAATATCAAACGATCACTGAAGTTAAGCAGCAGCTTAATATTCCGGTGATCGCTAACGGTGATATCGATAGCCCCGAAAAAGCACGCCGGGTACTCAATAGCACTGGCGCAGATGCCCTTATGATTGGTCGGGCCGCGCAAGGCAATCCGTGGATTTTTAAAGATATTAATAATTTTCTTTCGACTGATAAAGTTCTTGATACGCCTTCAATTAACGAATTTCATGCTGTAGTCATTTCTCATCTTGAGCAACTCTACAGCTTCTACGGACAAACAACTGGCGTTAGAATGGCTCGAAAGCATATTCATTGGTATTTTTCACATTTAAATCAACTACCTAATACGCTTAAAAACCATATTAATCAAGCTGAGCAACCCAAAGAGCAGCTTGCCGCCGTGAATCTGGCACTTCAATCTTACAACTCTTTTTGAGCATCATTACCCTATGGAAGCCTTTAAGCTTAAATTAAATTCTATTGAGTCTGAAGATCAAAAAACTATGGATATCACTTTATCTACCCACGTAAAACATGCAGTGGAACTTTATTTTGCTCAATTAAACGGTCATTCCGCTGCAAATTTATATGCCATGGTGTTAAGCGAAGTTGAAAAGCCTTTACTTGAAACTACGCTGCAACAAACCGGCTTTAATCAAACCAAAGCCGCAAAAGCGCTAGGCTTAAGTCGCAGCACATTGCGCAAAAAACTTGAGCAATACAACATATCCTGAGCAGAAACAACCGATCGTATGAGTCAAACGACTCGACGACTTTAGATATTTTTTGACTATTCCGTTACATTTTAGAGGCAGTTATGAATAAAAAGGTGACCCGAGCGCTAATCAGCGTTTCGGATAAATCTGGACTCATAGAATTTTGTCAGCAATTACATGACTTAAACATTGAGATTTTATCGACCGGCGGAACCGCCAAAGCTTTGCTGGAAAACAGCATTCCGGTGACCGAAGTTTCCGATTATACGGGCTTCCCTGAAATGATGGATGGCCGCGTGAAAACCCTACATCCAAAAGTACACGGAGGAATTTTGGGTAGGCGCGGTATTGACGATAAGATCATGGCAGAAAATGCGATTAAACCGATTGATCTGGTCGTGGTTAATCTTTATCCATTCGAAAAAACTGTCGCCAATCCAGACTGCCCTCTGGAAGAAGCCATTGAAAATATCGATATCGGTGGCCCCACTATGATTCGGGCTGCCGCTAAAAATTATGTGGATGTTGCCGTTATTGTGGATCCGTCCGATTACTCATCAATCATTGCCGAATTGCGCTGTGATAACGGCTATCTAACCGAAACCACACGTTTTAAATTAGCGGTTAAAAGCTTTGGACATACCGCGCATTACGATAAAGCCATTAGTGATTACCTCGGAAAATTAAATCAAGAGGAATTTCCTGCAACGTTAAATTTGCAGTTTCATCACAGCCAAAGCATGCGCTATGGTGAAAATCCACATCAAAATGCCGCATTTTATAAAGAAAAAATGCCTTCACCCGGCACTGTGTCTACCGCGACGCAGATACAAGGCAAAGAATTATCTTACAACAACATCGCCGATACCGATGCTGCATTAGAATGCGTCAAATCATTCACTCTTGATCCTGCTTGCGTTATCGTCAAACACGCCAATCCTTGCGGGGTCGCTGTTGCCGACGATTTACTGAGCGCTTACGATAAAGCCTATTCAACCGATCCAACTTCGGCATTTGGCGGCATTATCGCGTTCAACCGTGAACTCGATCCGGTGACCGCCCGAGAAATTATCAAACGCCAATTTGTCGAAGTCATCATTGCACCAAGCATCCATGAGGCCGCACGCACTATTTTGGCGGAAAAAGCTAATATTCGTGTGCTCGCCTGTGGACAATGGCCGTCAACACCACCTGCCAGCTTTGACTTCAAAAAAGTCGCCGGTGGGCTTTTGGTGCAGAATACTGATCATGGCAGCATCGCGATAAGCGATATTAAAATTGTCACACAGCGTCACCCCACCGAACAGGAAATCAATGATTTGTTATTTGCTTGGAAGGTGGCTAAGTTCGTTAAATCCAATGCGATTGTTTATTGTAAAAATAATCAAACCATTGGCATCGGAGCCGGCCAGATGAGCAGAGTCTATTCGTCCAAAATTGCCGGCATTAAAGCTGCCGATGAAAACCTGGAAGTTCCAGGATCCGTCATGGCATCGGACGCATTTTTCCCCTTCAGAGATGGAATTGATTCAGCAGCGGCAGCAGGAATTTCCGCAGTTATTCAACCAGGCGGTTCGATGCGTGATCAAGAAGTCATTGATGCTGCCAACGAACATAACATGGCAATGGTATTTACCGGGATGCGTCATTTCAGACACTAATCCTAAATTCAACGGACACCTAAGATTATTATGAAAATTCTTATTGTTGGAAGCGGCGGTCGCGAACATGCATTAGCCTGGAAAATCCTGCAATCGCCAAACGTTCAAGAAGTATTTGTAGCACCTGGTAACGCAGGCACTAGTTTAGAGAAAGGCTTACAAAATATTGAGATTAATGCTGACGATATACCCGCCTTGGTTGATTTTGCCAAACAAAAACAGATTGATTTAACCATTATAGGCCCCGAAGCTCCATTAGTCGCCGGGATCGTAGATCAATTTCAAGCGAATAAGCTAGCTTGTTTTGGCCCAAGCGCAAAAGCGGCACAACTGGAAGGCTCGAAAGCCTTCTGCAAAGATTTTATGGCTCGACATAACATTCCTACCGCCGAATACAAAAGCTTTACTGAAATCCCTGAGGCAATTGCGTACATTCATCAAAAAGGCGCGCCGATTGTCGTTAAAGCTGATGGCTTAGCGGCCGGAAAAGGCGTGATTGTCGCCCAAACAGAAGCCGAAGCCATCAATGCCGTTAACGATATGCTTGCCGACAATTTATTCGGCGTTGCCGGAAGCAGGGTCGTGATTGAAGAGTTTTTGGAAGGTGAAGAAGCCAGCTTTATTGTCATGGCCGACGGTGTTCATGCCTTGGCGATGGCAACTTCGCAGGACCATAAAGCGCGTGACGATGGAGACAAAGGTCCTAATACTGGCGGCATGGGCGCCTATTCCCCCGCTCCAGTTGTGACACCGGAAATCCATCAACGCATTATGCAAGAAGTTATCCAGCCTACCTTAATTGGAATGTCCAAAGAAGGGAACAGCTACACAGGCTTTTTATATGCCGGATTGATGATTAGTAAAACCGGTCAAATAAAAGTTCTCGAATACAATTGTCGCTTTGGGGACCCCGAGACTCAGCCGATTATGATGCGTCTAAAAAGCGATTTGGTCGCGCTTTGTCAAAGCGCCTTAAGGCAGGAATTGAACCAAGTAACAAGCGACTGGGATGAGCGTTGCGCTTTAGGCGTAGTGCTCGCCGCTGGAGGCTATCCGGACAGTTACCAAAAAGGTGATGTGATTACCGGTTTTGAAGATAATGGGTCAGCTACTATCAAAGTTTTTCATGCCGGTACTCAGCGTCTGGATAACCAAGTAGTGACTAATGGCGGACGAGTTTTATGCGTTTGCGCTTTAGGAGAAACCGTAAAGGACGCCCAAGATGCGGCCTATAAAAAATGCCAAGACATCCATTGGAAGAATATTTATTACCGAAAAGATATCGGCTTTAAAGCAATTTAATAAAAAATCAACATCCACAAAAAAGCCGGTAAAACCGGCTTTTTCAACGTAAGAATCAAACTGGAGAAATTACTTCTTTTCAGCTCGATCAACTAACTCAACATACGCCATAGGCGCAGCATCACCAGTTCTCAACCCACACTTCAAAATCCGAGTGTATCCACCCGGTCTATCTTGAAATCTAGGTCCTAATTCATTAAACAGTTTGGTAACCATATCACGATTACGCAATTTAGCGAAGGCAAGACGTCTTTTTGCAACTGAATCAACTTTTGACAAAGTGATCAATGATTCAGCAAAACCACGTAATTCTTTAGCTTTAGGCAAGGTAGTTCTAATTAACTCATGTTCAAATAATGAATTTGCCATATTGCTGAACATAGCCTTACGATGACTACTATTTCTATTTAATTGTCTTCCTGATTTACGATGTCTCATTGTAACAAAACCTATAATTGATTAAATGCCAGCTTGATTCTGATCGGAGAGCGATTCGGGCGGCCAATTTTCAAGGCGCATACCCAAAGTTAGACCCTTCAAAGCAAGAATATCTTTAATTTCAGTTAAAGATTTCTTACCTAGATTTGGAGTCTTTAACAATTCAACTTCAGTCCGCTGAATGAGATCTCCAATATAAAATATATTTTCTGCTTTTAAGCAGTTTGCTGATCGAACAGTTAACTCTAAATCATCAACAGGTCTTAACAAGACAGGATCGAAAGCACTTTCCTCTACCCTTGTTTCTTCAACAACTTGCTCTTTTACTTTTTCAAAATCAACAAAAACAGACAGTTGATCATGTAAAATGGTGGCAGCCAATTTAATGGTATGCTCAGGATCAACCGTACCGTTGGTGGATAATTCAATGATTAAACGATCCAAATCGGTACGCTGCTCAACCCGAGTACTTTCAACGTGATACGAAACTCTCTCAATTGGAGAGAACGACGCATCTAATTGCAGAGCACCAATTACGGTACTCTCTGAGTGGAGCTTGCGCTGACTCGCAGGTTCATAACCACGACCTTTCTTAACACGAATTTTCATGTTCAGACTACTGGAAGGCTGCGTAATATTAGCAATCACTAAATCGGGATTATGTATTTCAACATCGTGCGGAATCTTAATGTCGGCTGCTGTTACAACACCCTGACCACTTTTAGACAACGATAACTCAACTTCATCTTTTGAATACAACACCACAGCTAACTGTTTAAGATTCAACAGGATGTCAATGACATCCTCTTGAACGCCATCAATCGTGGTGTACTCATGCTGAACCCCTTGAATTTCAACATCGGTAACAGCATAGCCTGGGATTGAAGATAATAATACACGTCTTAGCGCATTTCCTAACGAGTGTCCAAAACCTCTTTCTAAAGGTTCAATAACAATCCTAGAATGATTGATTGATTCACTAACTACTTCAACCAATTTAGGTTTTAATAGACCTGAAATAATGTCTTGCATTGTAGCCCTCGGAGCTGCCTAGATTATTTTGAGTACAACTCAACAACTAACTGCTCGTTGATATCGGAACCCAGATCAACACGATCAGGTAATGATTTAAATGTAGCAGACATTGCTTTTGAATTTACGTCAACCCAAGCAGGAAAACCATACTGCTCGGCAACCGTCAAAGCATCAACAATACGCTGTTGCTTTTTTGCTTTCTCGCGAATTGAAATTATGTCACCAGGGGAGACTTGATAAGAAGGAATATTAGTCAACTTATCATTAATCAAAACCGCTTTATGCGTCACTAACTGTCTAGCTTCGGCGCGCGTGGCGGCAAAACCCATTCTATAAACAACATTATCAAGACGACTTTCAAGCAGATTTAACAAATTTTCACCTGTAGCGCCTTTTCCCATCGCTGCAGAATGATAATAATTACGAAACTGCTTTTCAAGAATACCGTAAATTCTACGAATTCTTTGCTTTGCTCTTAGCTGTACTGCATAATCTGAGTTACGTGTACGCTTTGTGCCATGCTGACCAGGGCGCTGTTCTAATTTGCATTTACCTTCGAGAGACTTGCCTCTGCTTTTTAATAAGAGGTCGGTACCTTCTCTACGACTTAATTTACATGTTGGCCCAAGATATCTTGCCATAACAAACTTTCTCCAAATATTTATACGCGGCGTTTTTTAGGTGGACGGCAGCCATTGTGAGGAATTGGCGTGACGTCTACGATGTTATTAATTTTAAATCCAAGATTGTTCAATGAACGTACTGCAGATTCCCGTCCTGGGCCTGGTCCCTTAATCATAACATCCAGATTTTTCATCCCAAATTCCAATGCAACAGTACCGGCTTTTTCAGCAGCTACTTGAGCGGCAAATGGCGTACTTTTACGTGAACCACGGAAACCTGAGCCTCCGGATGTTGCCCACGACAACGCATTTCCTTTACGATCTGTAATTGTCACAATTGTATTATTGAAAGTAGCATGTACATGAGCGATGCCATCAGCAACTTCTTTCTTAATACGTTTTCTTGTACGATTTGGACTTGCCATTAAATTTAACCTCTTCTTGGATGTTTATTTTCTAATCGGTTTACGCGGACCTTTACGAGTACGCGCATTGGTTCTCGTTCTTTGCCCTCTCAAAGGCAAACCACGACGATGTCTAATACCCCGATAACAACCAAGATCCATTAACCGCTTAATATTCATTGAAACTTCACGACGGAGATCACCTTCTACGGTCATTTTTGAAATGACACCACGAATCAACTCCAATTGTTCTTCGGAAAGTTCTTTAATTTTTACAGATGGCGCAATACCCACCTTCTCGCAAATTTCATTTGCAGTTTGACGACCTATACCATAAATTGCAGTTAATGCTATTTCTGCATGTTTATGATCAGGTACATTAATTCCGGCAATACGTGCCATCCAAATACTCCCCCGAGTTTTACTTTAAAGTTAAGAGCCGAATCATAGCACCAAAGCGCTTTCGGCACAACAAAAATTTTAACCTTGTCGTTGCTTATGGCGCCCATCGACGCAAATCACTCTAACAATGCCATTTCTTTTAACAACTTTGCAATTACGACAAATTGTTTTTACCGAAGCACGAACTTTCACAGTCAACACCTATTTTTTTAATTTAATTGCTTATTTTTTTAAGTTAGCTTTCTTCATTAATCCTTCATATTGTTGAGACATCATATGAGTTTGCATCTGCGCGATGAAATCCATTACAACGACAACAATAATTAAGAGCGAAGTTCCACCAAAATAAAATGGGACATTCCAATATACGATCAAGAATTCAGGTAACAAACACACTAATGTAATGTAAAAAGCCCCCATCAAGGTAAGACGAGTCATGACCTTATCAATGTAAGCGCTGGTTTGTTGACCAGGACGAATACCCGGTAAAAATGCACCTGATTTCTTTAAGTTCTCAGCTGTTTCTTTAGAATTAAAAACCAAAGCAGTGTAAAAGAAACAGAAGAAAATTATTGCAACCGCATAACATAACACATAAACCGGCTGACCAGGAGATAACATAGTTGAAATATCTTGCAACCAACCCAACCCATCCGCATTACCAAACCAACTTGCAATTGTTGCAGGAAATAAAATTATACTTGATGCAAAAATCGGCGGGATTACACCAGCCATATTCAATTTCAATGGCAAGAAGCTGCTCTGAGCAGCAAACATCCGATTTCCCTGTTGCCGTTTTGGGTAATTAATAATAACTCTACGTTGCCCCCGCTCAACAAACACTACCAGAGCTGTAACAGCAACCGCAATCAAAAAAAGCAAAATGATAAAACCACCATTCATTTCACCTGTCCGAGCCAACTCAAGCGTACCACCTATAGCACGAGGAAGACCCGATACGATACCCGCGAAAATTATCATGGAAATACCATTACCTAAACCGCGCTCAGTGACCTGTTCACCTAACCACATTAAGAAGATTGTGCCAGTAACCAACGTAACCGCGGTTACCATTACAAAACTCGGGCCCGGATTTATTACAACCGACATACCACCAGCAGTTTGGTTTTGCAAAGCAATTGAAATACCGATAGACTGGAAGAAAGCCAGGACCACTGTTCCATAACGCGTATATTGAGATATTTTGCGACGACCCGATTCCCCTTCTTTTTTCATTTGCTCAAAAGTCGGAATAACTACGGTCATTAATTGCATTATGATAGATGCCGAAATATAAGGCATAATCCCTAAGGCAAATAAACTCAGACGACTTAACGCACCACCTGAGAACATATTGAACATATCAAGTATCGAACCACTTTGCTGCTCAAACATTGCAGCTAAAGCTTTTGGATCAATTCCTGGAACAGGGATATGAGCCCCCACTCGAAATACAACGAATGCACCAAGAACGAACAACAATCTCGACTTTAACTCGCTGAGATTTCCTACTTTGCCTGCCATTACGTCTCTTGATGTATTCACTTACACCTCGACCTTTCCACCAGCAGCTTCAATAGAAAGCTTCGCACCTTTAGTTACATTAATACCCTTAACAGTAATTGCTTTAGACAATTTTCCTGAAAGTATCACCTTAGCAATCTTGGTGAACGCCGGGACTAAATTTGCATCTAACAATACCTGAAGATCAACGGTGTCGACAGTAAGACCATCAAGTTCGTTAAGCCTTACTTCAGCGGAGTATTTTTTAGATTTAGAATTAAAGCCAACTTTTGGCAATCTACGCTGCAAGGGCATCTGACCACCCTCAAAGCCTACCTTATGAAATCCACCTGAGCGCGCTTTCTGACCTTTGTGACCACGTCCACAAGTTTTTCCATCAGTACATCCGATACCTCTACCTACACGTTTAGATTTTTTTCGAGTTCCATAGGTAGATTGGATAGAATTTAGAAACATTAGATTTCCTCTACTTTTAACATGTACGAAACTTTATTAATCATTCCACGATTTTCATGAGTATCAATCACTTGAACCGTTTGTCTGATTCTACTCAAACCCAAACCTTTTAGGCAGGCTTGATGACTAGCTAATCGACCAATTTTACTTTTGGTCATCGTAACATTTAATTTTTTATCAGCCATTGTGCTATCCGATTATTTGATCAACACTCAATCCACGTTTTGCAGCAATAGTTTTTGCATCACGCATACTTGTTAAGCCATTGATGGTTGCTCTCACAACATTGATTGGATTATTAGTTCCAATACATTTTGCCAGTACGTTATGCACACCAACAACCTCGAAAACAGCGCGCATAGCGCCACCGGCGATAATGCCGGTACCTTCAGAAGCTGGCTGCATAAATACTTTTGCAGCTCCGGTTGTAGAGACTACTGGATATTGCAAAGTATCGCCTTTTAAAGAAACTTTACGCATATTTTTGCGAGCTTGATCAAGTGATTTCTGGATTGCTATAGGCACTTCACGCGCTTTACTAACCCCATAACCAACACGACCTTCCCCATCACCCACGACGGTTAATGCGGTAAAACCGAAAACTCTACCACCTTTCACTACCTTTGCCACACGCCTTACATTGACTAATTTTTCTTGTAAACCGTCAGTACTACCTTGAGTTGGTGCCGTTGCCATTATTCCCCCTTAGAATTTCAAACCAGCTTCACGTGCAGCATCAGCTAATGCTTTAACACGACCATGGTACTTAAAACCAGAACGATCAAAGGCTACCACGGTAACTCCCGCAGCAAGAGCATTCTGAGCTATTTTCTTACCAACTTCTATCGCCGCAGTTATATTGCTGGTATTTTTCAGGGCAGATTTGATTTCAGCCTGGGTTGTAGAGGCACTTGCCAAGGTACTAGTACCATCAACACTCATTACCTGAGCATAAATATGCTGCGAGGTTTTATGAATAGTCAAACGGTTAACACCAGAATTTCTTATTTTAGAACGCAACTTTAATGCGCGTTTCATTCTTGAGGTATTTTTGTCCATTATCTTACCTTATTTCTTCTTAGCTTCTTTTCTAGCAATCTGCTCATCAGCATACTTAACACCTTTACCCTTATATGGCTCAGGTGGTCTATAGGCTCTGATCTTTGCCGCCGCTTGACCTACTTTCTGCTTATCATTTCCTTTGATTATGATTTCAGTTTGCGTTGGTGCCTCGATAGTAACACCTGCGGGAAAAGGAAAATCAATAGGATGTGAAAAACCCAATGATAAATTGAGAACTTGTCCTGAAATCTGAGCTCTATAACCTACTCCAACAAGGTTTAGTTTTTTCTCAAAACCTTTAGACACACCAATAATCATGTTATTGACGATTGCTCTGGCAGTACCTGCTTGAGCTTTCGCTGACTTATCACTCTCGTTCCACTTGACTTGAATGACGTTGTCATTTATATCCAAACTGACAGCATCATTTAATTTAAAAGATAACTCGCCGTTCGCACCTTTAACGACCATATTATTATCTTCAGCAACTTTTACATCTACCCCATTTGGAATAGCAATCGGCGCTTTAGCAACTCTTGACATTATTTCTAACCTTTAGCAAACAGTACAAATAACTTCACCACCATGACCACCCGCACGCGCTGCGCGATCAGTCATTACCCCTTTTGAGGTCGAAATAACAGCGATGCCTAAGCCACCTAAAACTTTAGGTAACTCATCTTTGGATTTATAGATGCGCAAACCGGGTCTGCTTATCCTTTTTACCTTTTCGATTACAGGTACACCGTTGTGATATTTCAGAACAATCGTCATTTGGGTATGACTTCCGTTTGTTTCTGTTGCATAGTTAGAAATATAGCCCTCATCTTTTAACACTTTTGCAATTGCAACTTTTAATTTTGATGAAGGTAAAATTACACTTTCTTTACCCGCAGACTGACCATTTCTTATCCGGGTCAGCATATCTGCAATAGGGTCTGTCATACTCATTTATCAGCTCTCCAAATTCGAACAAGTAGGCATTACCAACTAGCCTTAACTAAACCAGGTACATCACCACGCATAGTGGCTTCTCTTAGCTTATTACGTGAAAGACCAAATTTACGATAATAACCATGAGGCCGACCCGTTAAATTACATCTGTTACGCTTACGTGATGCACTAGAGTCACGAGGTAATTTTTGCAATTTAAGATGAGCTGATTCTTTGTCTTCAAAGCTTGCATTCGGGCTTCTGATAATTTCTTTCAAGCTAAGCCGCTTCTCTTGAAATTTTTTTATTAATTTGATGCGCTTTGTTTCACGCGCAATCATTGATTTTTTTGCCATGCTTTAAACGCCCTTTAGTTCTTAAATGGAAATTCAAAAAGCTTCAACAATGCCAAGCCTTCTTCATTTGTTTTTGCTGTTGTAGTAATGGTAATGTCCATTCCACGAATAGTGTCGATTTTATCATAATCAATTTCTGGAAATATGATCTGCTCTTTAACACCCATAGAATAATTACCACGCCCATCAAAGCTTTTAGGGCTCATTCCTCTAAAATCACGGATTCTAGGAATTGAGATATTTATTAACCGATCCAAGAATTCGTACATACGAGCACCACGCAAGGTTACTTTACACCCGATTGGCATATCGTCACGAATCTTAAAACCCGCTATAGATTTTCTTGCTAATGTCACAACCGCTTTTTGACCGGATATTTTTTCCATGTCGCTTACAGCGGACTGTAATACTTTTTTATCAGCAACCGCGCCACCCACACCCATATTAAGGGTAATTTTTGTAATTTTTGGAGCTTGCATTACCGATGTATAACCAAACTGCGTCATCAGCGCAGATCGTATTTTTTCTTTGTAGATAGCATCTAATCTTGCCATGTCTATTACCTCGCCTTAAGAACTAACAATGTCTTTAGTTGATTTAAAATATCTCACTTTTTTTCCATCATCTAATATCTTAAAGCCGACACGATCTGCTTTTTTAGTTTTAGGATTATAAATACCAATATTAGAAATATCGATTAGCATTTCTTTCTCAATGATGCCGCCTTCAACACCAGCGTTTGGATTGCCTTTCTGATGCTTACGAACTTTATTAATACCTTCGACTAAAACTTTATTTTCCTTAATTTTTAATACCTTGCCTAATTTCCCTTTATCTTTGCCGATGCGAACAATGACATCGTCACCTTGTTTTATTTTTTGCATTTTGGATCCTTACCTTATAAGACTTCAGGTGCTAAAGAGATAATTTTCATGAATTTATCACCTCTCAATTCGCGGGTTACCGGCCCAAAAATACGAGTTCCTAAAGGCTGTAACTGATTATTCAAGATAACGGCTGCATTACTGTCGAAGCGAATTACCGAGCCATCGGCCCGACGAACACCTTTTTTGGTTCTGACAACCAATGCATTGTAAACATCACCTTTTTTGACCCTACCACGCGGGATTGCATCTTTAATACTTACTTTGATAATGTCACCAATTCCAGCGTATCGACGATGTGAACCGCCCAATACCTTGATACACATGACCCTTTTTGCGCCACTGTTATCGGCGACGTCAAGGCTAGTTTGCATCTGAATCATTGTTTTTTCCCAATATAATTAACGACTAGTTTCTTACTTATTTACACTTTCAAGCACACTGACCAATTTGAAAGTTTTATTTTTTGAAAGTGGACGACATGAAGCTATTGCAACCAAATCACCTTCTTGACATTGGTTTTGCTCATCATGAGCCAATAGTTTTGTCGAACGTTTTACGTATTTTCCGTATACTGGATGTTTTACCAGACGCTCAACCAATACAGTAATGGTTTTATCCATTTTATTGCTTACGACTCGACCATTAACGGTACGCTCAACTTGAGTTTTTTCTAAAGTAGTCATTATGCACCCGCCATTTCATTTAAAACTGTTTGTATCCGTGCAATATCACGTCTACCTTTTTTTACTTGATCTGGCTTGGTAAGTTGTCCAGTATTTTTTTGCATTCTTAAATTAAACTGTTCTCTTGATATTTCATTCAACAGACTTTTTAATTCAGCACTTGATTTTTGACGTAATTCACTTGCTTTCATTACATTATGGTCCGTACAGTGAAGGTTGTTTTAAGAGGTAACTTTGCAGCTGCCAGAGTAAAAGCTTCTCTCGCCATTTCTTCGGAAATGCCTTGCAATTCATAAAGCATCATACCAGGTCTAATTTGTGCAACCCAATATTCTACACTACCTTTACCTTTACCCATACGAACTTCTAAAGGTTTTTTAGTAATTGGCTTATCCGGAAATATTCTTATCCACAATTTACCGCCACGTTTTACATGACGATTAATTGCTCGACGACCCGATTCAATTTGTCGCGCCGTTAAACGACCTCTTGAAATTGATTTAAGTCCGAATTCTCCAAAACTGACGGATGAACCCTTAACTGCAACACCAGTGTTTCTACCTTTGTGTTGCTTACGAAATTTTGTTCTTTTTGGTTGAAGCATCGCTATTTCCCTTCAACTATTTTTTAGTTTCAGTATTATCAGATACCACATGTGTATCTGTATTAAAGACTTCGCCTTTGAAGATCCAGACTTTGATCCCAATTATGCCGTAGGTTGTTTTAGCCTCAGCAGTACCATAGTCGATATCAGCTCTCAAAGTATGCAAAGGCACACGCCCTTCCCGATACCATTCACCACGAGCAATTTCAGCACCATTTAAACGGCCACCTACGTTGATCTTGATACCTTCAGCACCTAGACGCATAGTATTGGTCACTGCACGCTTCATCGCACGGCGATACATAATTCTTTTTTCTAATTGCTGAGCGATACTCTCAGCAACCAAATAGGCATCAAGCTCAGGCTTTCTGATTTCTTCGACATTTAGCTGCACAGGAACACCCATCATGATGGAGATTTCCTGTCTTAATTTATCGATGTCCTCACCTTTCTTACCAATGACAATACCTGGACGCGCAGTATGTATGGTAATGTTTGCATTACGAGCCGGTCTATTGATTTGAATTCGACTGACTGACGCATGCGCTAATTTTTTTCTTAGATATTCTCTTACCTTCAAATCTTGATGTAAAAGAACAGGATACTCTTGACTATTGGCGTACCAACGACTTGTCCAATCTTTTACGATTCCAAGGCGAATACCAGTTGGATGAACTTTTTGGCCCATGTAATCCTCTACTCGTTCTCTGCTACTTTAATTGTGATATGACAGGTTCTTTTCAGGATATGGTTTGCACGTCCTTTAGCCCTGGCGCGAAATCTTTTTAATGGTGCCCCTTCATTAACGTAAACGGTACTTACTCTCAATTCGTCGATATCGGCACCATTGTTATGTTCGGCATTTGCAATCGCTGATTCCAAGACTTTTTTAACAACTAAGGCAGCTTTTTTGGAACTAAATTTAAGAATATTTAAGGCCTTATCAACAGGCAAGCCTCTTATTTGATCACCAACTAAGCGTGCTTTTTGAGCAGACATTGGTGCATTACGTAACATTGCAGAAATTTCCATGTCAGAACCTATCTTGATTTCTTATCAGCCACATGGCCTTTATATGTTCGAGTAGGCGCAAATTCACCTAATTTATGACCAATCATATTCTCAGAGACTAAAATCGGAATATGTTGTTTACCATTATGTACAGCAATGGTCAAACCGATCATATCGGGTATTATCATCGACCTTCTAGACCAAGTTTTAATTGGTTTCCTATTATTGCTTCCGACAGCATCATCCACTTTCTTTTGCAAGTGATGATCAATAAAAGGACCTTTTTTAATTGAACGTGGCACGTTATTTCCTCTCTATTTCTGCTTACGACGTCTAACAATCATGTTATCGGTACGTTTATTTTTTCTTGTTTTATAGCCTTTAGTTGGCATACCCCATGGTGATACTGGGTGCCTACCGCCTGATGTACGCCCTTCGCCACCACCATGTGGATGGTCAACCGGGTTCATAACGACACCACGAACCGTGGGTCGCACACCTAACCATCGCTTAGCGCCAGCCTTACCCAAAGATGCAAGATTGTGCTCTGTGTTGGAAACCTCACCAACTACTGCTTTACAATCACTCATTACTTTACGCATTTCGCCGGATCTTAATCTCAAAGTTGCGTATACACCGTCTTTAGCAACTAACTGAGCAGACGTACCTGCACTACGCGCGATTTGAGCTCCTTTACCCGGCTGTAATTCTACGCAGTGTACGTTTGTTCCCAAAGGAATATTACGTAACGGCATGCAGTTTCCTACTTTTACAGGCGCGGATTCAGCTGATAACACTTCTTGACCTACAACCAATCCCTTAGGTGCGATGATATATCTGCGCTCGCCATCTTTGAATAAAAGCAATGCAATATTTGCTGTTCTGTTGGGATCATATTCCAAACGCTCAACTACACCGGAAATATCAACTTTGTTTCGTTTAAAATCAATAAGCCGATAGTGCTGCTTATGCCCACCGCCGATATGACGCGTTGTGATGCGTCCTTGATTGTTTCTTCCACCTGTTTTAGACTTTTTATCTAATAAAGGCGCGTGTGGTTTACCTTTGTGTAAATCATCACTTTTTATACGTACTACAAACCGAGATCCTGGCGATGTTGGTTTAGACTTTACAATAGCCATGTTTTCTACCGTTCCTATTGATTTTATATACTTTTGCTAGTTATGCTGCTGAAAATTGGATGTCATGTCCTGGTTTCAATTTTACATAAGCCTTCTTCCAATCAGAACGCTTCCCTAGACTACGCCCAAAACGTTTTTGCTTTCCTAAAACATTTAGCACGTTGACTGACTCAACTTCAACATTGAACATTTTTTCAACTGCACTTTTTATTTGTGGTTTACTCGCTTCTCTAAGTACTTTAAATACTACGCGATTTTGTTTTTCAGCGGCTAAGGTGCTTTTTTCTGAAATAATCGGTCCTTGAATTATTTTAGCTAATTTACTTTCTGGCAAACTCATAACAAACGTTCCTCAATAATCTTAATTGCCGCTGACGTCACAATTACTTTATCTGCTGAAATTAATGAAACCGGATTTAAATTTTCAGCCAGTACCAAATTCACATTAACAAGATTCCGCGACGCCAACCATAGATTATCTTCTAACGTATCAACCACAATTAAAATACGCTGAGCATCTATGTTATTTAACTTAGCTACAAAAGATTTTGTCTTTGGTGTTTCTGGCACAATATCATTACTCACAACCAAACGATTTTGCCTTAATAATTCTGACAAAATCGATCGAATACCGGCACGAAACATTTTTTTATTAAGTTTTTGCTCGTAATTACGCGGTTGAGCCGCGAAAGTAACACCACCTGTACGCCACAATGGACTGCGTATTGTACCAGACCTTGCGCGACCTGTCCCCTTTTGTTTCCAAGGTTTTATTCCACCACCACTGACGGCAGATCTATTTTTTTGTGCTTTGGTGCCAGATCGAGCACCTGCAAGATATTTAACAACCAACTGATGCACAAGAGTTTCATTATATTCAACTCCAAATACTGCATCATTAACAGTTATCGCTCCTGCTGAGTCTTGGCTACTAATAGCCGGTACTTGCAAACCCATAAATTACCCTTTATTTCTCATTTTCGTTGCAGGAATAATCACTACATCCCCGTTTTTAGCTCCGGGAACAGCACCTTTAACTAAGATTAAGCTTCTTTCAACATCAACTGACTGAATAGCCAAATTTTGGGTAGTAGTCACCACATTTCCCATATGTCCGGCCATTTTCTTCCCTTTGAATACACGTCCAGGTGTCTGATTCATACCGTTTGAACCTGCTGAACGGTGAGATCGCGAGTTACCATGGGTTGCATCCTGCATGCTAAAGTTATGTCTCTTAATTGCACCAGCGAAACCTTTACCGATACTTGTTCCTTGAACATCAACTTTCTGACCTGGAGAAAAAATCTCAACGGAAAGCTCAGAACCAACCGCCAATTCATGCCCCTCACCTTCAGAAAGCCTAAATTCCCAAAGCCCTCTTCCAGCAGTTACATTAGCCGACGCATAATGCCCCGCCATTGCTTTATTGACTCTCGATGATTTTTTATCACCAGCCGTGACTTGCACAGCACGATAACCATCGTTTTCAATACTCTTAACCTGAGTAACTCTGTTTGATTCAATCTGAAGAACAGTTACCGGCACAGAAGTACCATCTTCACAAAACACTCGGGTCATTCCACATTTACGACCAATAAGACCTATTGACATTAGCCAATTCCTCTACACTTTATTTAGCTACTAATTAAGCTTAATTTGAACATCAACACCGGCGGCAAGATCTAACTTCATCAATGCATCAACGGTTTTTTCGGTTGGCTCCACAATATCCAGCAGCCTTTTATAAGTTCTCAACTCATATTGATCTCGCGCATCTTTATTAGCATGTGGAGATATCAAAATGGTGAAACGCTCTTTCTTAGTAGGCAACGGAATAGGACCCTTAACCTGCGCCCCTGTTCTTTTAGCTGTTTCGACTATCTCGCCAGCAGATTGATCAATTAATTTGTGATCAAAAGCTTTAAGACGGATTCTGATAGTTTGATTTGACATTACTTTTTACTCAATAATTGAAGCGACGACACCCGCACCCACTGTGCGACCACCTTCGCGTACTGCGAAGCGTAAACCCTCATCCATTGCAATTGGGGCTATTAATTTAATTTGAACGGTAACGTTGTCACCTGGCATCACCATTTCAACACCTTCTGG
>CANNKG010000040.1 GCA_947505105.1 Methylococcaceae bacterium
TCTTTCAGTTTTTCTAAAATCAGTTTGGAGAAGGTGAGCGCTATCATTCAAGCATTCCTTTGGCGGTATTTTCTTATGGCGTCAAGCATACCGACAAAAGAGGGAATTTTCGTATTTTCGGAAATTTAATTTATGAAAGTCTATAGTTATTCGTTAACTTAACGAAATCGGCAGGGCTTAGTTGGCAAGGTCACCCTGCTGGA
The DNA here is from genome assembly GCA_947505105.1 of Methylococcaceae bacterium. Taxonomy (GTDB): domain Bacteria; phylum Pseudomonadota; class Gammaproteobacteria; order Methylococcales; family Methylomonadaceae; genus SXIZ01. The sequence goes on from CANNKG010000040.1 coordinate 204, forward strand.
TATTGCAAAATGGGTGAGATTGATGGTGAAAGCTTTGCTGATGCTTTAGTCTTAGTATAGTTGTCTTTGAGCTTAATTACAGCGACGTTTGGGAAAAACACTCAGACTTCGGCGTTCGGTAGCCAAGTTTTTTTAGTTCGCCAGCATACCGGTTTCGTCTGAAAAACTCCAGACTCGTGTAATCACTAGAACATCGAGTTCTTTTAATAAGTCTTTAGGCAGTGGCGGGAAAGGTGCGCTCATGCTGACAATTCTTTTGGCAGCCTCGTCCAGTTCTGGAAAGCCCGACGTTTTGCTAATATGAATACTGTAAATGCTGCCGTCGGCTTTAATACCGACATCCATGGTCAATCGGCCATTAAAATTTTTCTTGCGAGCGGCTTCCGGGTAATTGAGATTGCCGGTTCGTTCCACTTTCGCTTCCCAATCCATAATATATTGAGCGGCTACGTATTCATGAGTGCTGACGGAATTGATCGATTTGATGCGGGTTTGATCTTGCGTTTGGTGATCCTGAATGATTTGTTTGCCTAGCTGTGAGATTTGCATGCGTAAATCTTCAACGGACAGTGTAGGTTGGGGTTTGTTCGGCGTAACTATCGGAGATGGCGGATGATTGGAGTTAGGTTGAATGTTGCTGGGTTGAGGTGTGGTGGTTTTTTTGGTGATGACTTTAGTCGCGACAGATGTGGGTACAGGTTCGGTTTTTTTCTGAGGGGCTATTGTCGGTTCACTTTGTCCGGCACTGGGAATTTTTAGTTTTGGCGGTTCGAGTTTGGTGCGAACTTCTCCGGCCCCTATTTGGTGTGCTTGTGCTAAAAGACGAGCATGTTCGGGAGCTTTTTGTGCTTTGGTATTCACCAGGGTTATTTCAATGGCCTTGGTGACACGATTATATTCAGGAGCTTTGTAGCGAACGCCTAGTATCAAAATAGCATGGATGAGGGCTGCAATAAATAAGGATATTAGTAATCTATCATTGCCCGAGACAATGGCTCTGGAATCAAAAGGTGTGTTCTGGAGCATGATGTTTACAAGGTTTGTTCAATATGATCCATCAACAAGCCGCAGATGTTCAAGTTGAACTGCTTATCTAATTCTTGAACACAGGTTGGGCTGGTGACGTTGATTTCGGTCAGAAAATCGCCAATTACATCAATTCCTACAAAAATCAAGCCTTTTTCACGTAAAGTGGGTCCCACTTGTTCTGCAATCCATCGATCGCGAGCGGTAAGTTCTCGGCCTTCGGCGGTGCCGCCAGCGGCTAGATTGCCGCGCGATTCGCCGAGCGCGGGGATGCGCGCTAATGCATAGGGTACGACCTCGCCATTGACGATCAGAATGCGTTTGTCCCCATCTTTGATTTCCGGGAGGTATTTTTGAGCCATGATATAGCGAGTGGTGTATTGGGTCATGACTTCCAGAATGACGCTTAAGTTTGGATCACCTTGACGTAGATGGAAAATCGAACTACCTCCCATACCATCTAGGGGTTTTAAAATGATTTCACCATGTTTATGTAAAAATTCTCTAAAACGTTTTGGTTCTCTTGCAACCAAGGTATCGGCACAACATTGAGGAAACCAAGCGGTAAAGAGTTTTTCGTTGGCATCGCGTAGTGACTGAGGTTTATTAATGACATAGGCGCCCAAGCTTTCGGCTCTTTCCAAAAGATACGTTGCATAAATATACTCCTGATTAAATGGTGGATCTTTACGCATGATGATGACATCAAGTTCATCCAGGGGTATGTCTTGTTCGGTGGTGAACTCAAACCAGTTTTCCGGATTGCGTTGCACATTAATGTTGCGAGTGCGCGCATATGCTCGACCATTATACAAATACAGATCGTTTAATTGCATGTAATGCAATTCCCAATGACGGGCCTGGGCTTCAAGCAGCATTGCAAAGCTGGTATCCTTTTTGATATTAATTTGTGCGATGTCATCCATGACCATGCCTAATCTGATTGTCATTGTCGTCTCGTTCGGTTGGGGGGAAGAAAGTACCTAAAGCTAAGCTAGTTTAAATTTCAAATATTTAGTTGTTGTCTGGCTTAGATGTTATGTTTAGGCCTGATGCTCAAGGCATTCTAGCAATTTTATCAATAAATTCTGAAAATTGTTATTTACCGCAAAAAGAAATTTTGGTATAAAGGGCGGCTAATTTAAAAATAAAGGCATTTAATAGAGGTTAATCATGTCCAGAGTCTGCCAAATTACCGGTAAACGTCCTGTTACTGGAAATAATGTTTCACATGCTCATAATAAAACCAGAAGACGTTTTTGTCCTAATCTTCAACATCATAAGTTTTGGGTTGAAAGTGAAAATCGTTGGGTTCGTTTGAGAATATCCACCAAAGGTCTGCGTGTTATTGATAAAAAAGGGATCGATGCCGTTTTAGTTGATTTGCGTAGCAAAGGCGAAAAAATTTAAGAGGAATGCGATATGCGCGATAAAATTAAACTCGTTTCAAGTGCAGGTACTGGTCATTTTTATACAACTGACAAAAATAAACGCAACATGCCTGAAAAAATGGAAATCAAAAAATTCGATCCAGTGGTTCGTAAGCATGTGATGTATAAAGAAGCCAAAATCAAGTAATATCATTGAATACCTCTAAGGTTTGTCTGGCAAACCACTACTGTTAAATGTGGTGGTTTTGCCGGGACAAATTGTCTCAACTCGCTTTGAGTTTATCTAATACCTCCTTCAGTTTTTCAGTTTGTTTGAATAGCACTCGGTATTGTTTTTCAGCAAGCTCCTTTTCTTCCCGAAGCGTCTCGCTTTGTTGAGTGAGTTTTTGCACCAGATGTTTTAAGTGCGAATTCTCGGCGATGAGTCGCTCAATTTGTTGTTCAGAAATTTTTGAAAAATCAGGTTTCGGTTCTGGTGTGGTCGTGCCTTGGTGTGCTGGATTTGGTTGTTCAGTCTGAACAGATGCTTCTGCGGAACCTTCTACAAATTCAAGAGGGCTGACCAGCAGGTCTTCCGTGAGGCTTCGTAAGCCCCCTTTTAACACCTTTGCGTTAAATTTATTGCGTAAAAGTAAGAAGGCTGCGGCTTCACTGGTTTTTCCATCTTGACAAATCGTAATGATCGTTCGGCTTCGATTGAACATTTTGAGTTGCAATTGCATGCGCAGAGAGAAAAACGGCGCGCTGATGCAATGTTGCAAATGTTTAGTATTGAATTCATCTTGTAGGCGGACATCCAGCAAAATTGCGTCATTGTTGATTTCATTAGCTAATTCTTTGGGTTCAACATACTGCAGAGTCGGGTTTTTTATCAGGGTAATGAATTTTTCTTTATTAATTCGCAACAAGGCAACATTGGTGAGAGCTGTAACGTTGACATTGACGGGGTCGTCGGAAATTAAAGCATCTTCGCCAAAGCTATCCCCGGTTCTTAGTTGAGCTAGATTGATTTCTCGTGCGTTTGGGTTGGGTTTGCGGGATAAGATACACTCGCCTTTCTTAATCAGATAAAAATATTCACCTACGCTATCTTGTTTTAGAATGATGTGATCTTTAGGAAAATCAACTGATTCAAACCCCATAAGCAGTTTTTGTAAATTTGCAGGAGGCAACTTTTTGAAAATCGGCGATTTTAAAATAATCGTCATCCAATCATCAGAATTGCCTTCTGATTGAATATCCAGCATATCACTCCTGTCCTCTTGATCAAGATTGGTTTGAGTTACCATTAAAAGATCTGGGTCTAAACGTATATAAGTTACTGAAGTTAGCGCAACGGCATCAATTTTGCGAGGAATTTGATGGGCCAGTGCAAAGCGTCCAGAGCATGTTTTGGCATGGATAATTTCTACTTGCATTTCGGCGGTTTGTAAAGATACCTCGCCATTTATCAGGTAAAACAAATCTCTATTGGTTTCACCTTTGGTAAATAAAGCCTCTCCAGTTTCAGCTTTCAATAAAGTCATTTTCGCACAAATATTTTCAAAGCGAGATAGTGGAATAGTGGCTAAAGGAATTAACTTGCGAATTTCCTGTGCTTCTTTAGAATTGATAGGGATCGGCATAGTCATTCAGTTGGCGTGTTGGTTAATCAATTGTGTTCCGCGTTACTGGACACTCTCCACGCGTTGTGTGAATCATAGTAATTTTTGCAGATTATTAAACATTTTTAACGAACTATTGTCTATGCTCTGTCCTATCCATCTTAAATTATTGGTCATAAATTATGCGAATTAAATTTAATTTATTGTTGTTGTATTTTTTACTACTATCAATGGAGTCGGTCGTTTCGTTAAGTTATGCGGCTTTGCCTTCAAGTATAAACAATCAACCGCTGCCAACTATTGCACCGATGCTGGAAGCTGCAATGCCGGCGGTTGTGAATATATCTACTACCAAAAATATTCAGATAGTCGACAATCCCTTATTGCGCGATCCGTTTTTCAGGCATTTTTTTCAGGTGCCTGATAGTCCTCAGCGTCAACAAAAGAATAGTCTAGGTTCAGGAGTCATTATAGATAGTTCTCAGGGCTTTGTGTTGACAAATAACCATGTTATTGATAAAGCAGATAAAATTATGGTGACTTTGAAAGATGGTCGGCAATTTGATGCAAAGTTAATCGGAACTGATCCCGAGTCCGATGTTGCCGTGATTCAGATTTCAGCCGACAATTTGACTGCCTTGCCGATTGCAGATTCTGCCCAGTTGCGTGTTGGCGATTTCGTGGTGGCAATCGGAAATCCCTTTGGGTTGGGGCAGACGGTCACTTCGGGTATCGTCAGTGCCTTGGGACGCTCTGGTTTAGGGATTGAAGGTTATGAAGATTTTATTCAAACCGATGCCTCAATTAATCCCGGAAACTCAGGGGGCGCCTTGGTAAATTTACGTGGGGAATTGGTCGGTATGAATACGGCTATCCTGGCACCAACCGGGGGTAATGTCGGGATTGGTTTTGCGATTCCGACCAATATGGCAATAACGATTAAAGATTCGTTGGTTAAGCATGGCGAGGTGCGACGCGGATTGTTGGGTGTGGCGACTCAGGATTTAACGCCCGAACTGGTCAATGCGTTTAATTTGCCCAATCCGTTTGGTGCGGCGATCAGCCGGATTGATGCCAATTCCCCTGCCGCGCGAGCAGGTCTTGAGCCGGGCGATATTATTGTTTCGATTAACGACAAGCAGGTCAAAAATAGCTATGAAATTCGTAATATGATCGGTTTGTTGCAAATTGGCGATGAGGTCAATATTGAATATTATCGCGGCAGTAACAAACAATCGACTGTTGCGGTTATTGGTAAGCCTCAGCGGCCCCATCTTGATGGTGGTAAGCTTCATCCAACCTTAAGTAAAACTCTGTTAAGTGTGCCCGGGAAAAATCAGGTGGAAGGTGTGCTATTTGAAAAAATCGATTCAAATTCCTACGCATGGAAAGTCGGACTGCGACCGGGAGATATTATTGTGTCTGCAAATCGCTACCGGATTCATAATCTGGAAGAACTTAATCAGGTAGTTAACCCTGATGCGGGATTATTGATTAATATTCAACGTGGCGAAGAGGGCTTTTTTGTGTTGTTGAAATAAATATCACTTAAGTGATGAATTTTCATGGTGTCTTCAGGAGAGAATAATTCTTGATCGGCATCATGAACCATTCATTTTGATCGTTAACGCTGCTAGAGAAACTTCGCCCATGAATACCGAAGTCCAATTTGTTCCTCTGGATATTGCCATTTTGGTCGTATCCGATACCCGTACTGAAAATACCGATCGCTCTGGCGTCGCTTTGGTCGAACGGCTAATTCAGGCGGGTCATCGCGTGTACGAGAAAAAAATCGTGCCCGATGATATTTATCAGATCCGCGCGCTTGTGTCAGCATGGATCGCGCATTCGCAGGTGGATGTCATTATTTCCACGGGGGGAACTGGTGTCACTGGGCGGGATGGAACGCCGGAAGCGATACAACCCTTGCTCGATAAACAATTGGATGGTTTTGGTGAAATCTTCCGTATGTTGTCGTTTCAGGATATTAAAACTTCTACTATTCAATCCAGAGCGATTGCTGGTGTTGCCAATGGTACCTACGTTTTTTGTTTGCCCGGTTCGCAAGGTGCATGCACGTTGGCTTGGGATCAACTTATTCAAGCCCAGCTCGATATCCGCACCAGACCGTGTAATCTTGCCCAGTTAATTCCACGTTTGAAGGAGTCTTAAGATGCGTCCACCTTGTCTGTTGCTCGGGGCATGTTCAGCATTTAGCGCTGTTGGTTTCGGTGCTTTTGGTGCGCATGCTTTGAAAAGTGTACTGGCCCCGGAAATGTTGATCGTTTACCAAACGGGTGTTACTTATCAGATGTGGCATGCTTTGGGCTTGATGGTGCTCGCATTGCTTTCATCGAGTGATTCTCGGAGTAAGCTACTCGATTGGGTCGGCTGGCTCATGTTTGCGGGCATTGTGATTTTCTCTGGGAGTCTTTATGTGCTAACCATTGCTAATTTACGCTGGCTTGGTATGCTGACGCCCATAGGCGGCATGGCTTTTTTGAGTGCTTGGCTGTTACTGATTATTTATGCGGTGAAGAATAAGCCGTTGCGATGATTTTTCTCAATAATTCATTATTTACTCAACTTTACTTTTCTGATTATGCAAGCTACCAGCAATCCGCAAACCGTTTATTTAAAAGACTATACTGTTCCTGAATATCTGATCGATGAAGTTGACTTAAATTTTGAACTGGATGAAGAATGTACCCAAGTCACTACTAAATTAACGCTTCGACGTAACCCTCAAAGTTTGCAGCAACATGAATCATTGACCTTGATGGGTGAAAATCTGACCTTGATCAGTATTACGCTTGATGATCATGAATTGCTTCCAGAATATTATCAGCAAGCCCCTGAGTCGCTGACTATTTTTACGGTGCCTCAGCAGCAACCTTTTATCGTCACTATTCAAAATCAAATTAATCCCAAAGCTAATACCGCGCTAGAAGGCTTGTATCTGTCCGGTAGTATGTTATGTACCCAATGTGAAGCCGAAGGGTTTCGAAAAATTACCTATTTTCTGGATCGACCGGATGTGATGAGCCGATTCAGAACGACCTTGAGTGCCGATAAAGATAAATACCCAGTATTGTTATCGAACGGAAACAAGGTTGAACATGGCGAATTATCCGGAAATCGGCATTGGGTCACGTGGGAAGATCCGTTTAAAAAACCCAGTTATCTTTTCGCATTGGTTGCAGGTCAGTTAGAATGTTTGGAAGATCGCTTCACGACGATGAGTGGTCGTGATATCAGTTTGCAGATTTTTGTGGAAGCGTATGATCTCGATAAGTGTGGTCACGCCATGCAATCGCTTAAAAATGCGATGCAGTGGGATGAGCAGGCTTATGGGCGTGAATACGATCTGGATTTGTATATGCTGGTCGCCGTCGGTCATTTCAATATGGGGGCAATGGAAAATAAAGGGCTAAATATCTTTAATACCAAATTCGTCCTCGCGCGTCCCGATACTGCGACCGATACCGATTATGAATATATCGAAGGGGTGATCGGGCATGAGTATTTTCATAACTGGACTGGCAATCGGATTACCTGTCGAGACTGGTTTCAGCTAAGTTTGAAAGAAGGCTTTACGGTATTTCGTGATCAACAATTTACCGGTGATCGAACCTCGGTTGCTGTCAAGCGTATCGAGGATGTTAACACTCTACGTATCCGTCAATTTCCCGAAGATGCAGGGCCTCTGGCGCATCCTATTCGTCCTGAAGCCTATATTGAGATTAATAACTTTTATACCTCGACCGTCTATCAGAAGGGCGCTGAAGTTGTGCGTATGATTCAAACGATTGTGGGGGCGGCAGGTTTTCGCAAGGGATGTGACCTGTATTTTGAACGTCATGATGGCCAAGCCGTCACTTGCGAGGATTTTGTTAATGCGATAGAAGCCGCAAACCAGGTTGATTTAAGTCAATTTCGTCACTGGTATTCTCAAGCGGGAACCCCGGTCATCTCTGTCGAGCAAGACTATGATCAGGCGAATCAGCGGTTGACGCTGACGCTGACGCAGCATTGTCCGGCGACACCTGGGCAGGTAAGTAAGCAGCCTTTTCATATACCTGTGAAGTTCGGGTTGCTGGACTCCGAGACTGGTCAAGCGTTACCTATTCATCTGCCCGGTGAGCTTGAATCCCCAGTCGAGACGGTGCTTCATCTCAAAGCTCCTGAGCAAATGTTTGTGTTTGAACAAGTGTCGGTTAAGCCGGTTATTTCGGCGTTGCGGGGATTTTCGGCCCCGGTAAAGCTCGTGCTACCGCGTACTCTTGAGGAGCTTGGCTTTTTGTTACGTTACGATACTGATGCCTTTAATCGTTGGGAAGCAGGGCAGCAATTGGTTTGCGATATTATCATGCAGATGATTCAGCAGTATCCGACCGAACAATCCTCTGCGATTCATCCGGTAATGCTTGATGCTTTTCAGCATATTCTGAGTCAAGAGCCTCAGGATTTATCTTATTTCACCTTATTGCTCGGCTTGCCTTCAGAAATTTATCTGGCTGAGCAGATGTCGGTGATTGATGTGGACGGTATTCATCGGGCGCGTGAGCAGTTGGCTGTTAGTCTAGCGAGGCAATTAGAATCCGAGCTAGTTGATTTGTACCAGCGTAATCATCGCGATGAATCCGATCAATTTGATGCGGGAGCTGTGGGACGTCGGCGCATTAAAAATGTTTGTCTGGGATACTTGGGTAAGTTGAATAAGTCGTATTTTCAGCAGCTTGCGGTATTGCAATTTGAATCTGCCAAAAATATGACTGATCAGATTGCGGCATTGAGCGTTATTGTGAACAATGAACATCCCGAAAAACAGCGTTGTCTGGCAGCGTTTTATCAGCAATGGCAAGATGAAGCGCTGGTCATTGACAAATGGTTTGCGCTACAAGCTTCAAGCAGTTTGACAGGGACTATTGACAGCGTGACCGCATTGCTTGAGCATCCGGCTTTCGATATTAAAAACCCGAATCGAGTCAGGTCGTTAGTTGGGGCATTCAGTCAATTCAATTTACTGAATTTCCACGCTTCAACTGGACAGGGCTATCAGTTTCTTGCTGATCAGGTGATTGCCTTGAACGAGATTAATCCCCAGGTAGCTTCACGCATGTTAGGAGGCTTAACTCAATGGCGCCGTTACGATAGTAATAGGCAGCATCTCATGAAGACTCAATTGCAGAGAATCATGCGAACGCCCAATATTTCCAGGGATGTCTATGAGGTGTTAAGTAAAAGTATTGCTTGAAGGTTGGGTTGAAATTTTACAAGCATTAGACACGGCGCAAGGAAGAGTGCCGTGTTTGCTGCCTTTAGCCCGGTTCAGAGCTTTAAGAATCGGCTTTATGTGGATGATAAAATGATCGATAACGGGTGTCGAAAATAGCCAATTTGTAACAAATTTAAACAGCCTTTTTGACTAATTGTTTAAATTGTATATAATACTCGCTTTATTTTAGCGAGCGTGGCGAAATTGGTAGACGCGCTGGATTTAGGTTCCAGTGGTTACCCGTGAGAGTTCGAGTCTCTCCGCTCGCACCATTAACTAACATCCATAATAATAAAAATTAACGGTTAATGTTAATTTCTCAAGTCTTTCAGCCGGTTTCGCGGCATCCGTATTTCAATCCCAAAAAATTTCTTAACGTGTGAGGTAATAAATGCAAGTTTCTGTCGAAAAAACATCAGAAATTAGTAGAAAAATGACAGTAAGCGTGCCTGAAGCAGTGGTTCAGGAAAAGGTTTCTGCTCGTCTTAAATCTTTAGCGCGTAGTGTTAAGGTAGATGGATTTCGACCAGGTAAAGTGCCGGATCACGTTGTAAAAAAAATGTATGGCGAACGGGTACGCAATGAAATTACTGGCGATTTAATTGAATCCACCTATGTGGAAGCAATTAAAGAGCATTCTTTACAGCCAGCAGGTTATCCCAATATCCATAGCGCCGATCATGATGCAGATGGCTTCAAGTATATTGCCGAATTTGAAGTCTATCCCGAAGTGTCGTTGGCCGGTATCGCAGAGGTTTCATTCGTACGTCCTGTCGCCGAACTGGGTGATGGTGATCTTGAAAATATGTTGACCAGGCTCAGAACTCAGCGTATCACCTGGAATGAAGTGCCGCGCGCCGCTGCAAATTCAGATCGAGTGACGATTAATTTTTCAGGCGTGTCTGAAGGTGAAAATTTCACTAATGGCAAAGTTGAGAATATTCAGGTTGAACTAGGCGCAGGCAAAATGATTGCAGGCTTCGAAGATAACTTAATCGGTCTGGCTGCAGGCGATCAAAAAGCCTTTGAAGTGACCTTTCCTGAGAATTACGGAAATGACAAATTGTCTGGAAAGCCGGCTCAATTTGACGTAGAAGTTGTTAAGGTCGAAGAAGGTGTTTTACCCGAAATTGACGCTGAATTTGTAAAAATCTACGGCATTGAAAGCGGTGATGTCGAGGCATTTAAAGTAGATGTCAGAGAAAATATGCAACGCGAATTGCATCGTGCGCTACAGGATAAATTGAAAAATCGAGTGATGGATGCGCTGTATGAATCGATTCCTGTAACTTTGCCGGTGTCTTTAATCAATGGTGAGGTTCAGAATCTTTTGAAGCCTTACGTCGAAAATGCTAAAAAGCAAAACATTAAGCTGGATGACTTAAAATTACCTAGAGACGTTTTTGAAACACAGGCAAAACGTAGAGTGGCTCTAGGCTTGATTTTGGCCGAAATTATTCGTGGCAACAATATGAATATCGATGCCGATCGGGTTAGAAAGACCATCACTGACATGGCTCAAAGCTATGAGCAACCTGAAGACGTTATCAACTGGTATTACGCTGAAAGAGATCGTCTGGTTGAAATTGAACAGTTGGTGTTGGAAGAGCAGGCAGTTGAGTGGGTGCTTGCTAATGGCAAGGTATCTGAAGAAGCAATCAGTTTTGATGTGGCGATGAACAGAGATGCTCAAGCTCCAGTGGAATCCTAATGCATAATTTATTTAATATGGCAAATCATCAAGCCCCGCAAGCTGCGGGTGGCTTGGTTCCCATCGTGATTGAACAGACTGCGCGTGGCGAACGGTCTTTTGATATTTATTCAAGACTCTTAAAAGAGCGCGTAATCTTCTTGGTCGGACAAGTTGAAGATTACATGGCGAATTTAGTCGTTGCGCAATTACTGTTTCTGGAATCTGAAAATCCAGATAAAGATATTCATCTCTATATCAATTCTCCTGGTGGTTCGGTGACTGCAGGTATGTCGATTTATGACACGATGCAGTTTATCAAGCCTGATGTCAGTACCATGTGTATCGGACAAGCGGCCAGTATGGGAGCTTTGTTATTAACAGGCGGCGCAAAGGGTAAACGGTTTTGTTTGCCGCATTCGCGGATGATGATTCATCAACCGCTGGGCGGATTTCAGGGTCAGGCATCTGATATTGATATTCATGCTCGGGAAATCTTGTCGATTAGAGATAAGTTGAACAAAGTGTTAGCACATCATACCGGTCAGCCAATTGAGAAAATTCAATTGGATACTGATCGCGATAATTTTTTAAGCTCCAGTGATGCTGTTGAGTATGGTTTGATAGATAAAGTACTAACAAGTCGTGACTCTTTAAATCTGGAAAAATAATCGTTGGCTATTTTGCTGTTTCGGTATACGCTTTCAGAGAATAACCTAAGTTGAACTATCATCCGCTCAAGAGATCCATAGGAGTTTAGTTTTATGAGTAACGAAAAGAAAACCAGAGGACAAGATAAACTCCTGTATTGTTCTTTTTGTGGCAAGAGCCAGCACGAAGTGCGTAAATTGATCGCAGGTCCCTCGGTCTATATTTGCGATGAGTGTGTAGAATTATGCAATGACATTATCAAGGAAGAATTGCGGGAAGATGTGCCTGTCAGTAATGCTGAATTGCCTAAGCCTAAAGAAATCAAGGCTGTTTTAGATGAGTATGTAATCGGTCAAGATAGCGCCAAGAAAATTTTGGCGGTTGCGGTTTACAATCATTACAAACGGTTACGCAGTCATTCCAAAAAAGATGATGTGGAGCTCGCTAAAAGCAACATTTTGTTGATCGGGCCAACCGGCTCGGGCAAAACCTTGTTAGCTGAAACCTTGGCTCGTTTATTGGATGTGCCGTTTGCAATTGCGGATGCTACTACTTTGACTGAGGCTGGTTATGTCGGAGAAGATGTTGAAAACATCATCCATAAAATCTTGCAAAAATGTGATTATGATGTTGAGAAGGCAGAATCTGCAATAGTTTATATTGATGAGATAGACAAGATCTCACGCAAATCCGAAAATCCTTCGATCACCCGTGATGTTTCTGGCGAAGGTGTGCAGCAGGCACTGCTCAAGTTAATTGAAGGCACTATTGCCTCGGTTCCACCGCAAGGTGGGCGCAAAAACCCTCAGCAGGAATTTTTACAGGTCAATACCGCAAACATTCTGTTTATTGTCGGTGGTGCTTTTGCTGGCTTGGATAAGGTCATCAAATCTCGTTCTGAAAAGGGAGGGATTGGTTTTTCTGCGGAAGTTAAAACTAAAGATGAAGGCAAAAACGTCGGTCAATTATTTGCCGAAGTTGAATCCGATGATTTGATTAAATATGGTTTAATTCCAGAATTTGTCGGTAGATTGCCGGTTGTAGCGACGTTGGAAGAACTTGACGAAGCTGCGTTGATCCAAATTCTGACTGAGCCTAAAAATGCTTTGATCAAACAATATAAGCATCTGTTTAGTATGGAAGGTGCCGAGCTTGAATTTCGGGAAGATTCGCTATCTGCGATCGCTCGTAAATCAATGGAAAGAAAAACCGGTGCGCGTGGTCTTAGAACTATCGTAGAGAATGTGTTGCTCGATACCATGTATGAATTACCTTCCAGTGAGAACATCAGTAAAGTGGTTGTTGATGAAAGTGTTATTTTAGGTAAGAGTAAACCGTTGTTGGTTTACGAACCTGAACACAAATTGGCTGCTTCAGAAACCTAAGCTGTATTCAGTAAAAATATTTTAAAAAAAGAGGCCGTCAGGCCTCTTTTTTTTGATTGAAAAAAAATAGGTTCAATAATGGGCTATTTTTATTCTTGAGTTGGAGATCAAAAACTGCTCCTGTTTTTAAAACGTACCGTTGCATGCAAAACAAGGTTTCATCAGAGAGAAACGCAATGGCTTGTTGTGGGAGAGAGGTTGTTGAGTTGTTAATGCTGTTATCGACCAATTTCAGACCGTTGGAGTTAATTTTTGAATGGCGGGTTATCAAATTTGAGAGGACTATGTTTGGGTGTAATGGTTAATTAAAACCGGACACTATCTAAGCCACTTTGTTATAAAACTCGCGTTCAAAAATTATTGGAGACTGATAACCTAATTTTGAATAGGGTCGTTCTCCATTGTAAAAAGCCAATTAATCAATCACACTCAATTTTGCTTGCTCTTTTGTTTTAAACCGCTCGTAATTTAACTGCTCATATTTCATACTACGAAAAAATCGTTCGGTTGGGCTATTGTCCCAACAATTTCCTTTACGACTCATACTTTGAGTCATTTTCATGATTTTCAGTTGCTTACGGTATTCATCACTGGCATATTGACTGTCTCAAATGATTTATCTAAGAATGGCATGATTGTTGTTTTATCAGCAACATTTAGACTATGTATTTTTATTATAGTTAACAGGTTGTTGAAAAAATCGACTTACCTACTTCATATAGTAGGTAAGTTAGATATATTTATTCCATATATTGTATGCGATGTTCATTTTTCAACAGCCTGTTAAAGGAAAATCTTGTATACCAAATGATCCTAGTTCAAATGCAAAACATACTTTCCAGAACTGGTCGCCATTTTTCAATGTATTGATATGTTTCAAGCCAATATAAATTAAAGATTTTATCCCATTTGCTCCGCGCAATACAGGGTTTGATCGATATCGCGTATAGCTGTTCGTCTTCTCCTTGATTCTGGAGATAGAATTTGATGTCACTGAATGGCGCAACATAACGCGCGCGCGGATTCAAGTAGGCCAATTAATTCCCTGATAAGTTCGATATTATTAATATCTAATCCTACTGCTTGTATAAAGTCCAAAAGGGTACATTGAGTATTGGTGTGTATAATTGATAAAGCCTTTTGATACGGTTCAGGTATTTCATAAAGCGTTAAATAACGCTTAAATTCAATTTTATCGATATATCCATCTTTCCAATGAATATTAGATACTCCCTGACCCGGCTTAACTTTTATTTTTTCAAAATTTATAGCACTTAAATCATTTAAATGCTCATCATTCATCGCCCCCCATCTAAGATAGGCAAGAATATGTCCATATTCAACATCAAGGATTTCATTTCCATAATTATCATCAACGATCCAGGTCGGAATTTCGAGAATATTCTGCTTGCTTCCCAATTGAAATATGGCGATCACTAGACGAGCTAAATCAGCATGATCGGTATTACTTAATGCGGAAGTTTGATGATTCGGAAGTCCGATAAGCACCCCAAAAGGATTGCTGCCGTAAGATTTTGCATGATTAATCCCTCCTTCTTTTATCGCATTCGATGCTTTAATAAAATTCGGAGCCGGTAAATTAAGATTAGGAACGGTAATATTGCATTTTGTCATTCGAAATTCCAGCAACTCCATTAGTTTTTTCGAAATATCGGGTAACAAAGACGGTTCAATAGCTTCTCTTTTTGCATATAATGCCAGCAAGGTTCTCCATCCAATAGATTCTGGAACCTCACAAGCCAACCAATGCACGCAAGCGCGCCATGTTGAGCTCAAAGCTTCGATATTTAATCCTTGTCGCTCGTATAATGATGCAATTGTTAAATTAAAATAAATTTGATCAGATTCACTTCTTAAACCATCTGTCGTCTCCATAACGTTTAAAAAATATTTTTTTTCTAGGTCATGCCTGCCAAGAAAACGATACAATCTTGATAAATTGAAATTATTAATATAACTTAAATGGTAATTTGGTGTTTCCATTTTATTTAAAGCAGCATGAATCTTATTCTCAATTTCTAATGATTCATCAATCATTCCTGCTCTAAAAAGTATCAAAGCATAGATATTACATAGATATAAATCAATAGGATTATGGTCATCAGGTATATTGGGAGGCGTTATATTGGCAAAACATGCATAAGCTCCCGAAGGATCACCCGCTAATATTTTCCCCCATCCCAATGTAATTTTATAATCGCGTAGCTTTCCTTCCGAAATCAACGAATAATCAGCATTATCTTGTGCAGCATCATTATAGTTTTGAGCCGATATTCTGAGCTTCTGCAATTCCATCAGTAAATCTATATAAGTATCTGACTTTAATTCTTTGCTGTTTAAAACTAAAGCTTCAAGAATTTTTTGCGCTAAACAAATACCACCTTGACCAGCAATTTCCCAAGCAACATGAGACAGTAAAGTGACATCTGAATTATCGGGAATATATCCATACCCGACAACAGAAGCATAAATTTTAGGAAATTTTTTTAGTATCGTCGTTAATACTGCGGTAGGAGGTATTATTTTATGATTTAAAATAGGTCGTTGACTGGGATTGATTAAATAATTATCAGCATTAAGCGGTAAAAATTGAATATCTTGAGCTAAATTATACTCTAAGAATGTATTTATAATTTCTGGAGTGATCAATCCAGGTATTAGACTAACGCTATTTTTCTGCAAAAAATCTTTTGATAACACTATCTCTTGTGATGCTTCTGGAATATCCATCCAACAAGGAATAATCCATGGGAATATTTTTTTAATATTATCTTTGTCGTTTATTTGCAAATAAATATTCTTGTAAGGATGTAATGCACTAACAAGAAACCATAAGAAAAATTTTTCTTCGTTAAGTATTTCAATGTGATTACTTTCACCTAATAATATTAAAACAACCGCATCTTCTTTTTTATCAAGCTCTTCAGCGAGTTGATTCGCTATATGATAGGATTTTTGAATGATTATATCGCCACGCCCTTCTGAATCTACCCAGGTTGCAATAAAATCAAGTGGCGTATTTAAAGCACTGCCTGCCAATATTTTTTCAGGCAAATGAACTGATAATTGTGAAGCTAACTGTCTTGCTGAGTGCAACCCAGAAGCTGCCCCCATAGTGAGGTCTATAATATATAAATCACAGGTATTAAATAAATCTAATGTAAAAATGTAATCGTAATTTTTAGTTGCTAAACAGTTAATCGCTAATTTATTTTGTCTTGACTTCATTATTTTTGACCTTGGTAATTTATTTTTGAGGTTCCGATTAATTTTACAGAAGATGGGTTAATTTTTTTAGTTAACGATTCAATTTGAAAGATCAAAAATAACCGCCATGATATGTATGCTCTGAACAAGAAAGGTAACCCAGACAAATTAACGGATAATATTATCTTTTTTGCAATTTGCAATTTATATGCCAGTTATTGTATAAATAGTGCTCTTGAATTCAGATTTTAATGCATCTTGACAAGAATTAATATGGAAACCATACTTCTTACGCTATGTACTATTTTTTATATCGTAAACAAATTACAATCGACATTCGTTGGTATTTTTTTTATATTTTGAAATAGCACAAGCTATAGTTGTAAACTTATTACAATAAATATCATAACGTTACATATACTCTGTAATTTTTTTAAGAGGATTTAAAAAATGTCAACAAAATGTTTAAAACTTTTAGCTTATTCGTTGCTGGTTTTGACTGGTAGCGCTTCTGCCGCACCTATTTCCAGTGGTTCTGCCTGTTTTGATGTAAACACAACAAGCGTGTACACGGGTAAAAAAATTGATTCATTCAAAATGCGGATCTCTTATACAGACTTTACAAACAATGAAGCTATTGTTTATGGTAAGGCATATATTCATCATGCGGCAGAAACCAATCGTGGTGTTTATCAAGAAAGCTACCCATTGACTGGTACAGTAGCATACGATGCGGGAAGACTAGAAATTGTAGCGCATGGTTCTGTGCAATCTAATGATTATGGAATGCTAACTTATACAACAGGAATTTATTCTATTTCACTTGATCCAAAGACGATGACCGGGCCAATCACAGGCGATGTCACTACTTACGTCAAAGGAGCACCCAAAACTTATCAAGATCTTGCTGAAGGAACAGTAAACCTAATCAGCTGTGATGAGAAAACGTTTAGTGATCCAGCCTATAAATAACAGCGATTATTAAATACAGCATCGCTGTCCTAAATAGTAATTTGTTCGCTGGAAAAATATAATTAACTTGGGCTTTATTTAAGTTTAATAAAACTAATGGTGCATAGAATGAATACAAAAGAATTAACTTTAAAAAAACGTGGTTTTATAACTGGGGCAGCCGTAGCTGCGGTTGCAGGTGGTGTTGTTGCAGGTTCTAGTCATTTTTTAAATGATGCCAACATTGATGCATTGAAAAATAGTTTAAAAGACGGTGCAACAACATTATCAGAAGCAAAAATCAACGATCTTTCTTCGATAGAAAAAGCGTTTGATCAAGAAAAATTCGCTCAAAATGCAAAACTCGGATATAAAACTGCAGGAACGCCATTCGGTGAAAATGTTGCAGCGGCTGATGTAACGGCCTGCTGTTGCTGCTGCCCATGCTGCAGTACCGCTGCCGCAGTCACTAAAACGAAAGGTCAATAATTCATTATTCTTGAATGTTATGAAAGATAAGTTTGAATCAAATGACGACAGTCGCGCTGCCTTGACTTTTGCTTATAGGAAGGGGGCTATTGCAGCAACCACTATAGCGAGTGTCGCTTTTGGATTAAAAGCAATGCATATAGATGATTTTTGGTGCATTATTGCGGTTATTAGTCTATTAGCAGCATGGGTTGTCGGCTATGGCTCTGCATTAGCTTATCTGTTAAAAAATTCAAACTAACGAGCTCTTACAGACAACAAAGAGCTTAATTTTTAATGAGGCTGTCTTCAGTAAAGACAGCCTCTGTATGTTTGATAGTTTTTTAAGGCATCGAATCTACATAAACGGTATGAGTTTAAATGACTTTAATTGAGCAGACTTTGCCTTTATGAAATTTAAGCGGTAATCAATGAATCATTTAATCTCAAATCGATTAATTTCTAATAGCGTGAGTTTTCTTTTTTTTTGCTGGAGTGCTGAGTAACGTGAAAATTTTGTTGATTTATCCCAATCTAAATCAAGAAATTATTGGTTATGGTGATCTTGGTGCGATAGCAGAGCCGTTGGCACTGGAATATTTAGCAGCTTCCTGTGTTGATTTTGCATCTGAAGTTAAATTATTAGATTTGAGGTTACATCCTGATGATTTGGAGCCCATTTTAGATAATTTTCGTCCTGATATTGTTGCATTGACCGGATATTCGATGCATGTCATCCGTATGCTGGAAATTGCCAGAATCACGCGTGATCATCTTGTACAGACTAAAATTGTCGTTGGTGGTCATCACGCAACGCTATTACCAGAAGACTTTAAAACAGAGGATATTGATTTTATCGTGGTCGGTGAAGGGACTGTACCTTTCAGAGCATTAACAGAAATGTTATCTCACGAAATGACGCATTCTATTGCTGGAATATGGTCCAATGATCGCGGCGATTGGACATTCGGCGGGAATCAGCCCACGTTAGAGCTTGAAAAAGTAGTGCCCCCGCTTCGTTCGCTATGTCTGGCAGATCGTCAGCATTATTTTATAGACTGGATGAAGCCTATTGCGTTATTAAGAACAACGGTTGGCTGCCCATATCGTTGTTCGTTTTGTTCGTTATGGAAAATGATGGACGGCCATTACTACAGGCGAGACGTCGACTCGGTTGTCTCAGAATTACTCAATATTGAAGAGCCTTACGTGTTTTTAGTTGATGATGAACCATTTGTTAATGCCAAACGTATGGATCTATTGGCCGAAGGGATTAAAGACAGCGGTGTTAACAAAGAATATTTTTCTTATTGTCGCATTGATACCCTGGTAAAAAATAAAACAACCCTTGAAAAATGGATAGAGATAGGTTTGCGTCGTGTTTTTCTCGGAATAGAAGGCGTTACAACTAATGAAATGGAAAGTTACAATAAAAGACTCTCGATTTCCCAAATTGAAGAAGGTATTAAATCTGCCCGAGCACTGGGATTAAAAGTATTTGCCAGTTTTATTGTCAGCCCTTTGTATACCAAAGCTGATTTTACGAGGCTATCAAGATTTATAGAGCGCAATCATATCGATTACCCATCATTTACCATTTTGACGCCATTACCCGGTACTGATGATTTTATAAGTCAATATGATCTGATTACAGATCGGCAACCGAATGGTCGTCCGGATTGGTCTAAATGGGATTTACAACATTTAGTGGTTCCATCAGTCTTATCCAAAACCGAATTTGAGAAAGAATACCAAAAATTGCGCATGAATTTCCGAGGTGCTTATGAAATACACCAAAGAAAAGCGACGATTGCTAGAAGCACCCTTATTCACAATATATAAATGTTACGTCAATGACTCAAAATAAATTATTTACTTATCCATTAGATATTCTCGAATCCCCTTCCGGCATACAATTAGTTCGTGGCGCCAATCGGTTTGTTATTACCAATGAACGTGCCAGTACTATTGTAAAACTGATTATTGCTTTATCAAATAAGGGTATTTATCTCGAAGATTTATTATCGGAATTTTCAGAACCTGATAAAAACCTGGTTTCATCATTACTTGAGGCGCTAGTCGATAGAAGGCTTGCTTATTATGCCGAGCAAGCGACCAGTATTTACGGCGAAGAATCTCCACAAGATATTTTTATTTGGCATTTCAATAAAACGCCTTCGGATTTTCAGACTGAAATTAACCAAGCTGAAATTTTGCTGGCTGGCGTGAATTTACTTTCATTGAATGTTTATGATTGCCTAATTCGCTCCGGTTTTTCAAATATTACGTTTATTGATGATCCGTTACTCAGAAATATCCGGCTTTTTGATGATCTGGGCAACGTGAAAGATATGCCCGACTTAGGAGCACTCATCATCAGCGAAACGGATATCGAAGAAAAGTTCGATAAACAAAAAACCTTATTGATGCCTTGCAGTGATTTTGGCGGAAAATCCGCTTTTCGAGTCTGGAATCGAAAAGCATTTGACCACAATATTCGGATGCTTCCGGTCATTATGCATGATTTACGGGGCTTAATAGGCCCTTATATCATTCCGAATTCGTCTCCTTGTTACGAGTGCCTTATTTCAAGAGAAAATGCCAATTTATCGGATATTCAAGAAGAAAATATCTTTAGTGAAAATGCTCATCGAGTACAACTGACTTCGTCTTCATATACTGATGCCATGTTACAAGCTCTTGCTGGAATGGCCGTCATGGAAGTGATTAAAATATTTACGTCCATTATGCTATGTCCAACCAGCGAATTGATTGATATCTCTTTATTGGAACCTTCGCTTAAACGTCACCCGGTCCTGAAAATACCGCGATGCGAATGCTGCAGTCCTGCGGAATGGCGTCCTGATGTCACCATCAACAGGAATGAATTTAAAAATAAACTCTATGCCAGTAAATAACTATGGGCAATTTAAGACGATTAATTGATATAGTGGAAAATATAGTCGATGCCAGAACAGGCATTATTCAACGTTGTTACGAACTCCAACCGGAACCAGATGCGCCAAAACTGTTTCATTACTATGCCCATAGCTCAAGTTGTTTAGCCTTTTCCAAGTATGACAATTTTAGAAATACTGGCGGTGTCTCAACAACTCGAAAAATGGCTATGGCCAAAGCGGTCGGAGAAGCAATTGAACGATATTCATCAGCACTCTTTGACCAAGATGAGTTTCCATTAACCAGTGTGCGAGCTGCGCCATTTAAAACAGTATCTTCTGCGTTATTTAACTATTATTCAGACGATCAATTTCTAAAAGCTGATTTTCCTTACGTCCCTTTTAATGATGAGACGTTGGTAAGATGGACTTCAGCTGTTGACCTCTCTTCATTTGAGGAAGTCTTTGTACCGGCGGCCTCAGTGTGGATGCCCTATTACTACGATGTGGATGCAGGAGAGCTACCGATCATGCAGCCAATATCAACTGGATTGTCTGCACATTGCTCATTAGTGGAAGCCACTTTAGGTGGATTGCTCGAAGTGGTAGAACGAGATTCTTTCTCGTTAACCTGGCAAGCGTGTCTAGCACATCCAAAAATCTTGATTGAAACATTATCGGATGCAAATTATGCCTTGGTTCAAAGCATAGAAGCGGTCGGGCATGAAGTGCATTTACTCAATGCGACTACTGAATTAGGCATTCCCGTTATCATGGGAGTTGCTTATCATCATCGCTGGCCATCGCCGCCTTTAGTCGTTTCTGCCGCCGCCGATCTAAATCCGGAAGTTGCTGTCAGAAAGGCATTGGAAGAATTAGTGCACACCAGAAGATATATGCGCGAAGTCCAAGATTTTGAAGACGAGTTTTTAATTAATGAAGACTGGGATAAGGTTACCGAGCAAATCCATCATCTTCGACTTTGGGGTGATATTAACATGGTTGCCAAAGCTAACTTTTTAACGAGCTCAACAAAACGTATTAGTTTTGATGAGTTAGTTAATCTTGAGTGCCGTACAAACCGTGAATCTCTAAATTACCTCGTCGAAAAAGTACAATCATTTGGATATAACGCTTATGCCGTTAATCTGACCACCCCAGACGTTGCACAAATGGGCCTATCGGTGGTGAGAGCATTGATTCCTGGTTTGCATCCATTTTTTATTGGGCACAAACTCAGAGCCAGAAATTGTCAGCGACTTTTCGAGGTCCCACAAAAATTAGGACATCCTCCGGTGCTACCTGGTACAGACAATCCCATTCCTCATCCATTTCCGTGATACAGCTATGTTTGATCTTTTAAAAAAAACACAATATGAATATTCCAGAAATGAAGCTGACGTATGGGAGCTGTTTCATGAAAATTCCAAAGTAGATAAAAATAAACCTATCGTCCCGAATGATGTTGTCATTCAAAAAATGAGGAATGAACTCGATACGCTTGATTACAGATCATTTGCGACAGTGGCTTTGCCAGAAACGGCCCCGACCGTTGCATTGGATTTGGCTTCTTGCATCCTCAACAGGAAGAGTTCGAGTGAATGGGCGTTGACCTCAATGACCTTTGAAGAACTGGGTATGTTGCTGCAACTTTCTTATGGGGTTACCAGAAGCAACAAAGACACTGATTACGTCCGTCCATTTCGCGCTTGCCCTTCTGGAGGTGGACTTTACCCTCTTGAAATATTTCTGAATGTCAGAAATGTTGAAGGATTAGCACCTGGTTTATATCATTTCAATCCGCATAAAAATGCTGTTGAATGCCTCCGAGAAGGTGATCAAACATTTAAATTATGCAGCGCATTTGTACAAAGACAAGTGATTGAAGGAGCTGCCTGTGTGTGGATGGTCAGCGGCATGTTTCGTCGATCAACCTTTAAATATTCAAACAGAGGATACCGTTTTGCGTTATTGGAAGCCGGTCATTTAGCTCAAAATGCCAATCTGGTTGCTACGGGTTTGGGATTGGGGGTGTTAAATATGGGGGGCTATTTTGATCGGGAAATCGATAAATATTTAGATTTAAACGGTGTAGATCAATCCGTTATTTATTGCCTTGCCTTTGGAAGAGCACATTAACTTTTGAAATAGCTTTAGCTAGCTTAGTTCATAAACCTTAAATCTAGTTTTTTAAATGCATTTCATTCAACAGGTGAACTCAGCAATTCTCAATTTGGCCAGTCTGGCGTCGGGAAGGGTTAAGCGAAGAACGCCGTAAACCCATCCATGGGGGCTTGACGGCAGCATCTATACTGACGACATATTTGCTTTACCCCTTCCTGACACCTTTATTGAGCTTCAAATTGAGAATTGCTGAGGTGAACTAATCCCACTACCTCACTAAACTTGAACATTCATGACGTTAACTGAGTTTTCATTACATGGATTATCCATTGCTGGACAATCAGTGGGATTATTATTTTCGAGTTTTATGGCTGGATTCATTGGACATTTTTTACAAAATGGCAATCGATTAGCTACCGATAATACCATTCAGAAAAAGGCAAACTACTTGCTTTTGCTAACAGTCGCAATATTAATTTTGGTATCCTGTGCGGGCAAAAAGCTATATATGATTGTTCCTTACAAACGCGGAAATGGCACTCTTAGTCTTGGGAATACGCTGATTGCAAGTATATTATCAAGCAGCTTGTTAATCTTATTTGCATCAGGTCTTTATATTATTACTTTAAATAAATCTCTGCCCGTCTTGAATATTATTGTTACTGGAATGATAGAGTCGTTAATTTCTAGCGCGGCTCTTTATTTAACTTTATCGCCTTATATATTATCAGGCTTTTCCAAAATTCCTGGGAAAAATGCCAAAAAATCGGTCAAAATAGTGAGTATCTTAACTATTTTTTTAGTTCTATCAGGTCTTTATTCTTTGTACCAAGATACCTTTGTCAGCATTATTGGATCATATATGTATCAATTCGCTAACTTAATCTAAATAATGTGCGAAAAATTTCTATTCAGAATATCTCTATTTTAGATTAGAGCATTACAACTTGCGAGATGAGTGATCAATGAAAACTCAATGTTTCGATTTAGCATCGAATATATTTAATAAGGTCAGAGAGTTAGAAGCGAAAAATGACAACTCTAATGCCTTGAAATATCTAGATATTATTATTAATAACTTTCCTGACTTTGCCGCATCTTCTTATCATTATAAAGGATACATTTATTTTAATAAACTTAATGATTATGAAAATGCACTAAAGAGTTATTCAAAATCAATCACTATTAACGAAAAATATCATGAAGCGTATATTAGCCGAGCGGTATTACATCGATATGATCAAAATTTAGATAATGCCCTCTCTGATATTAATAGCGCATTGTCATTACATCCTAATAATAAAACAGCCTTATTTAATAAAGCCATCATACTCTTGTCAATGGGCTTGTATGATGAAGGATGGACGTTATTTGAAAATAGGCTTGTATTATTTCCTCAATTAACACCCTCTTATTTACGAGGCGCTCGATGGGATGGTAGAGCTATCGAAGATCAGACATTATTATTGCATATAGAACAGGGATTAGGCGATACCATCCAATTTTTAAGATATGTGCCAATTTTACAAAAATTTTGTAAAAAAATTATTATCATTGTCCCTGATACATTAAATAGCTTACTATCATATCTAACAGAGATAACCATAATAAACACTTTTAATGAAACTATTCAATATGATTATTATTGCTCATTATTAAGCTTACCTTTTCTTCTCAAAAATGTTATTAATTATATTCCAGATGATATTCCATATATTAAAGTGGAATCCTCCTTTATCGAAAAATGGCAGCATAAAGTTATTGCTAACCATAAAAAAAGAATAGGCATTGCTTGGTGTGGGTCTATTAAGCATTGGAACGATAAAAATCGCAGTTCAACGTTAGAAGAAATGTCACCGATTTTAAATTTAAATGCTGATATCTATGTGCTTATCAATGATATAACAGACGAAGAAGCGGCTTTGCTATCAAAGAAAAATAATGTTCATAATTTTTCCAGCTGTTTAAAGAGTTTATCGGATACGGGAGCTTTAATATCCCAGATGGATTATATTATTACAGTAGATACCTCAATTGCTCATTTGGCAGGCTCTTTAGCTTGTAATGTCTTTATATTATTACCATTTGCCGCCGATTTTAGATGGCAACAGCATAGAAGTGATTCACCTTGGTATCCGACCGCTAAATTATTCAGACAAAATAAACGCCATGATTGGCATCATCCTATTTCAGAAATAACTCAAATAATAGAACAAATGCTCTGAAAGATGAGCGGCAATATGGTCTGCCGCGCCAAGATGTAATGGTCAAGTAAAACCGAAGACTATCTAAGCCACTTTGTTATAAAACTCTCGTTCAAAAATTATTGGGGACTGATAACCTAATTTTGAATGGGATCGTTTTCCATTGTAAAAAGCCCAATAATAAATCACACTCAATTTTGCTTGCTCTTTTGTTTTAAACCGCTCGTAATTTAACTGCTCATATAGCCTTTTTCAATGACTAAGTTTGCCGCATCTTTTTTAAATTCAAGTGTGTATTTGGGTCGTTTATGTTTAAATTGGATTGCTCATTTTTCACCTCTATTGACATTATACATCTGTCTTTAGAAGTGTCCGGTATCATTAAAACATTTCATCGCTTAATGGTCGAAACAAGACGATCATGCCCCACCAAACCAAACCAAACCAAACCAAACCAAACCAAACCAAACCAAACCAAACCATGAACCTCCAAGAGTTGAATTTCAAGGATTGAGTTTAATTTAAAGGTAAAACCTATCAGTCTTTATTCCGACCTCATTTTGCCAATAGCTGATTAAAGTTGCTTGAAGATTCTTGCGGCAACTTCAATTGTGGTATCTATATCTTTATCAGTATGCGCTGATGAAACAAAGCCGGCTTCAAAGGCGGAAGGGGCTAAATAAACCCCCTGATCCAGCATGGCATGGAAAAAGCGTTTAAATCTATCTTGGTCGCATTTCATCACTTGGGTGAAACGAGTTACTGGTGAGTCATCGGTAAAAAATAAGCCAAACATCCCGCCGACATGATTTTCGCTGAAGGCAATACCGGCTTGTGCGGCTTCAGTGCATAAGCCTTCGGTCAGTCGGACGGTTTTCTGACTTAGCTGCTCAAAAAAATCGGGTTTTGAAATTAGCTCAAGCGTCGTTAAGCCTGCGGCCATCGCCACCGGATTGCCTGAAAGCGTTCCGGCTTGATAAACGGGGCCGAGTGGGGCGAGTTTTTCCATGATATCGCGACGTCCGCCAAACGCCCCAACCGGCATGCCGCCGCCAATAACTTTGCCTAAGGTGGTTAAGTCGGGTTTGATGTTATAGAGCCCTTGCGCGCCATGTAAATCCACCCTGAATCCGGTCATGACTTCATCAAAAATCAACACAGCTTCGTAACGGTCGCAAACCATGCGTAAAGTTTCGAGAAATCCAGCTTCGGGTAGGATGCAGTTCATATTGCCTGCAACCGGTTCGACGATAATTGCGGCGATCTCGGCGCCAATTTGTTCAAATAGCGCTTTAACTGCTTCGCTATCATTGTAAGCCAACGTGATGGTGTTTTCGGCAAGTGCGACAGGAACGCCGGGCGAGCTGGGGACGCCCATGGTTAACGCGCCTGATCCGGCTTTAACCAATAAAGAATCGGAATGACCATGATAGCAGCCTTCAAATTTGACGATTTTATCGCGCCCGGTATAGCCACGGGCTAGGCGGATGGCGCTCATGGTCGCCTCGGTTCCCGAGCTGACCATTCTGACCATGTCGATCGATGGAATTAATGCGCAGACTTTTTCTGCAAGGTGGGTCTCCATTTCGGTGGGGGCGCCAAAACTTAAGCCCCGAGCAGCTGTCTCTTGAACCGCGGCAATAACCTCCGGATGGGCGTGGCCTAATATCATCGGTCCCCAGGAGCCCACATAGTCTAGATAACGTTTATTGTCGCTATCAAAAATATAAGCGCCGTGGGCATGATCAATAAATACCGGTGTGCCACCGACCCCATTAAAAGCGCGAACGGGGGAATTAACGCCGCCAGGGATAACTTTTTTTGCCTCAGAAAATAACTCAGCTGCTTGTGTCATAACTATTCTTTTAGGATTAAAACTAGCCACTTTACAATGAATAACTGAGATTTTAAAGCGTTCTGGTGAGAATGATTCGTTGGAAGGTAAAAGACGCCTGAGTTGCTTTGTTTGCGTTGTTGGTAATGATGAAAACCTGCCGAATGTCAAGGGGGTTTTTAGCTTGATTTTTGCCTCAAAACACTATATATTGTGCCAAATTAAAAATTAAGCACAATATATATGATTTGTCTTGTTTATCAAGCGTTTAATTCCGTGAGCTGAATCTGCCTCTCATACGCCCAATTCCAACCCAAAAGGAAGCCTCAATGACCGCAAAATTACATGCCATTAGCCCAGCTGTAACCGAAATTCCCCTGCAACCCGCCTCGCTCGATATTTGGGATACCAAATATTGCTTGAAGTCCAAAAATGGCGAACCGGTGGATCGCAGTATTGATGATACCTATAAACGGGTTGCCAAAGCGCTGTCCGAAGTCGAAAAAGGCAAAGCGAATCAAGAAAAATATTACCGGGAGTTTTTATGGGCCTTGCGTCAGGGAGTTATCCCTGCCGGACGTATTATTTCCAATGCTGGCGCCCTGGAACATAAACCGGCCACCTCGACGATCAATTGCACGGTATCCGGCACTATTGTGGATTCGATGGATGATATTTTGCATAAGGTGCATGAGGCAGGTTTGACTTTGAAGGCGGGGTGCGGCATCGGTTATGAGTTTTCGACCTTGCGGCCCAAAAATGCTTATGTTTCGGGGGCGGGCGCCTATACCTCCGGGCCCTTATCGTTTATGGATATCTACGACAAAATGTGTTTTACCGTGTCGTCGGCGGGAGGGCGGCGCGGCGCGCAAATGGCAACTTTTGATATCGGGCATCCCGACGTCGTTGAATTTATTCGTGCTAAACGAGAAGACGGACGTTTGCGTCAATTTAATTTATCTTTGTTGATTACGTCGGAGTTTATCGAAGCGGTCAAAAATGATGCAGAGTGGCCATTGTCCTTTCCGGTGACTGAACGAGAGGTGAATCACGATGGCTTAGATTTGCAGAATAATAAAGAAATCCTCTGGCGCGAATTGCCCGTGAAACAAGGATATGTCGTCAACGAACAGGGACTGGTTGCCTGTAAAATCAGCAAAACCATGCCAGCTAAACGGCTCTGGGACATCATTATGACCTCGACCTATGACTATGCTGAGCCAGGGTTTATTTTGATCGATAAAGTCAACGAAATGAACAATAACTGGTTTTGCGAAAATATTCGTGCCACCAACCCTTGTGGCGAACAGCCGTTACCGCCTTACGGCAGCTGTTTGCTTGGCTCAATCAATCTGACCCGTTTTGTCGAAAATCCGTTTACCGAGCATGCACGCTTTGATTGGGCCAACTACCGTAAAGCCATTCGTATTTTTACGCGCATGCTCGATAATGTCGTTGAAATTAACGGCTTGCCGTTGCCGCAGCAACGCGAAGAAATCATCGGCAAGCGTCGGCACGGCATGGGCTATTTAGGGCTAGGCTCGACCGTAACCATGCTGGGCATGAGATATGGTGATAATGCATCGCTGGAATTTACCGAAGAGGTCACTAAGATCCTTGCGGTTGAAGGCTGGCAAACCGGTTTGACACTTGCCAAAGAAAAGGGACCGGCGCCAATCATGCAGCAACTCTTTACCGTTACCGGTGAAATGCTGCACAAGCGTCCCGAGATGATTCAAGACGGTTATAAAATCGGCGACCAAGTGCCCGGTAAAATTTTGCATGCTAAATACAGCCGCTACATGCAGAAATTGGCGAAAGAGCAGCCGGAACTGGTCAATGAATTGGCCGAAGTGGGCGCACGCTTTACCCACCATAGCTCGATTGCACCCACTGGTACCATATCACTGTCCTTGGCTAACAATGCCAGCAATGGCATAGAGCCGAGTTTCGCGCACCATTACGCGCGCAACGTGATTCGTGCCGGTAAAAAGAGCAAGGAAAAAATCGATGTGTTCTCGTTTGAATTATTAGCTTACCGCGAATTAGTCAACCCGGATGCGATGCCGTACAGCGATAATCCGGCGCATCAATTACCCGATTATTTTATTGCGGCAGATGATGTAACACCTAAACAGCACGTTGATATTCAAGCTGCGGCGCAACTTTGGATTGATTCGTCGATCTCCAAAACCGCCAACGTACCGACCGATTATCCGTATGCCGATTTCAAATCAATTTATGAATATGCTTACGATAAGGGCTTGAAAGGCTGCACAACCTTCCGCTTTAATCCCGAAGCCTTCCAGGGCGTGTTGGTCAAAGAAGCCGATCTTGAAAATACCACCTACCAGTTTACGCTCGAAGACGGACAGATTATTGAAGTGAAAGGCAATGAAGAAATCGAATACGACGGCGAATTACATAGCGCTGCAAATTTGTTTGATGCTTTGAAGGAAGGGTATTACGGGAAGTTTTAGCCTGCAAATGCAAAGCGATTTTTCCGATTATATTATCTATGTGGATGAAAGCGGGGATCACGGACTTAAAACCATCGATCCCCACTATCCGGTTTTTGTGTTGGTTTTTTGTATCTTTAAAAAATCCGAATATGTGCAAGCGGTAGTTCCGTCATTTCAGGAATTTAAGTTTACACATTTTGGACATGATCAGATTATTTTGCACGAAACTGATATTCGTAAGGATCGAGGGGATTTTGTTTTGTTGAAAAGCAAACAAATGAAAACAGCTTTTCTGGATGAGTTATCTCAAATTATTCAGAATGTTTCTTTTACCTTAATCAGTTGCATTATTAAAAAAGAGTCATATCGGGAACGATACAAAGACCCCGGTAATCCTTATCATATTGCCTTACGTTTTGCCTTAGAGCGAGCAGCATTTTTTCTGAACAAGTCGTTAGCTATTACACATGTCATTGTAGAAAAACGCGGTAAAGTGGAGGATGATGAGCTAGAACTTGAATTTCGCCGGATTTGTGCGGGCGACAATTATTTTCGACAGGCTTTGGCTTTTGAACTGGTGTTTGCCGATAAAAAAAGTAACTCGGCAGGTTTGCAATTGGCTGATTTGGTAGCGCGTCCGATTGGCTTGCATGTGCTTAAACCGGAGCAGGAAAACCGAGCGTTTGAAATAATCGCTCAGAAATTTTACAGAAGCAGGCAAGGTAGTCTCGACGGTTACGGATTCAAATGTTTTCCGTAAAAACAAAAAGCCCCGATGAAACCATCGAGGCTTTTGGTCGACCGGGAATCCCCAATCCTTAGTTTCATTATTGGGTAGGTTGCAGGTAAAGTCAAGACCGAATTCTGTCCTGAATTGGATAATCTTATATTGGCAAATAATAGATCAAGTTATTTGCGTATTTTGTGTACAACCAGACTTAGGGATAAAGGCGGTTTTACGTTTACTAAATTTTACAAGGCAAAGACCGTGGCAATCAAAATTGATAAAAAAATCGTCGGCTACAAAGTTCAAACCAACGTAGTAAACATCAACGAATCGGTAAGTAATGAACCGACCATTGATTTTGAAAGTATGCATGAAAAAGTAGAGCGCCCCGAGATTCTGCTCGGCTCGACCTACAAAATTAAAACCCCTCAGTCGGAACATGCACTGTATATCACCATCAACGACATGATTCTGAATCAGGGGACCGAATATGAAGAGCGCAGGCCCTATGAAATCTTCATCAATTCCAAAAATATGGAACATTTCCAATGGGTGTTGGCGCTAACGCGGGTTATCTCGGCGGTGTTTCGTAAAGGCGGCGACGCGACCTTTTTAGTCGAAGAATTAAAAGCGGTATTCGATCCGAAAGGCGGTTATTTCAAAAAAGGTGGCGTGTTTATGCCTTCGTTGGTGGCTGAAATCGGTTGCGCGATCGAAACCCACATGAAGCACATCGGCATGATCAAGCCCGAAGCGATGAGCGACCATCAAAAAAAATTCCTCGAAGAAAAGCGTCGTGAATTCGAAGCGCACCACGGCGCTACGGAAGGTCAAGCCTTCCCCGAAAAAGCTGTTCTGTGCAGTAAGTGCAGCACTAAGGCAATGGTGTTGATGGATGGCTGTATGACTTGTTTGAATTGTGGAGAGAGTAAGTGTGGCTAAATTTCTAGAACCCTTAATGCATTTATTTTCTGCGACTAATGAAAAAAATTTAGAAGATACCTTTTTGCGCGCGAGCCTAGGAATTCCAGAGGAACGAACATTGAGAAAAATGCAGACTGTTAAACTTGCAGAATTATTAGCAACTCAACAAAATGATTCACCAGGATATATTCTTGTTGATTACGAATTCAAAAGGCGGCTAATAAAAGATCAAGCATCAATTTATCGATCCAATGTTATTCTTGGTGCTTTACTTGGTTGGGTTGGGGTTCTATTCACAAAATTATTGAGTTGATTTTTGGGAAAGAAGTCGAGATATGTGACTATTTTTCTTCTTCATTGGGTATAACTGAAAAATATAACAATCGATAGTCTTCTGATTTAATAGGACGTTAATTTGAAAAAACCTCCGCACACTGTCTTTACATATTTCTGGATGAAGGCGGTAATTTTGATTTCTCACCTTCAGGCACACGCTATTTCACACTAACAAGCGTAGCCATGTATCGCCCTTTCAGGATTAGAGAACCTTGGGATGATTATCGGCATGAATTGTTGGAATTTGGTAAAGACATTGAATATTTTCATTGAGCCGAAGACAATCGTTATCTACGCGATAGGTTATTT
Source organism: Methylococcaceae bacterium (assembly GCA_947505105.1). Lineage (GTDB taxonomy): Bacteria > Pseudomonadota > Gammaproteobacteria > Methylococcales > Methylomonadaceae > SXIZ01. Next base: position 31,693 of record CANNKG010000040.1, read on the forward strand.
GGCATTATTCACAGTTATTCGAATCAACTTCGCATTGATAGTTTAATTGTCGAGAAAGCAAAAGCTGATCCCATTTGCGAGCCGATAGCCGCTTCTATCCCGAAATGCTTGGGAGTCTCTTAAAACACTTGTTCGAGCGCTTGGAAGGTTATAACGAAATTATCGTCATTACTGATACTCTGCCTATCCAGAAAAAGCGCAAGGCAGTTGAACAAGGTATTAAGCATGCCCTGAAATCAATGTTGCCGTCAGAAGTTAAATATCGGGTTTTACATCAATCATCGCGTGCCCATTATGGCTTGCAAATTGCCGATTACTGTAATTGGGCTGTTTACCGCAAATGGGATACTAATGAAATGCAGTTCTATGCTTTGATAAAGAATGCGATCCAGAGTGAATTTGAGATATTTAAGAATGAAATGACGAGGTATTACTGACAGGCATTGAGTAAGCGACCCCCCTAACTACATCTTACGATGAGAGCCGATGGGGCTCTTGTTATTAAGGGGGAACATTTGTTGATAGTATGAACTAGGAGTCTGTCGGTCTTATGATTTTTGACTTTCTGATTTGGTTAAAACCACGTAAATCAGGCAATATCACACCATTTTTCTCGCTATTTCTCCCTATTTAAAAATTCAAGACGCATAGACGCTTAAGGTTAAATGCCAAACAAACCA
>CANNKG010000041.1 GCA_947505105.1 Methylococcaceae bacterium
ATCTTAGTGCTTGGGTTAACTGATGGTAGTCTTTCAAGTTCATTCTCGTCTTTAGTCGGATAGAAAAAAGCTTGGCACTATATCAGTTAGCCTTCCTTAATATCCTATTATTGGCGATTGCACTTCGGAGTTGAATCCGCCTTTTTTTACCAATAGTTAAATTCTGGCTATAAATGCTTAGGAATAGGCACTAAAGAGCTTGAGCAATTTAAATTCCCTCAACCCAACCATCTCTGAGGGAGAGGAAGAATGTTGTGCAAGTTATTTCATGCTCGTTACTTTCACGGATGAAAATTACCGGCAAGACGATACTAATGCTAATGGCTATCATTAATAGCTTTAGTATAGTTGATGTTAGCTGATATTGCTGAGCGCTGGATGGTACATCCTTGTCAGGGGGAATTCTCTGGATCGATGGCAGGATGGACAGGTCGCATGTTGATAAATCAGGTAAGTCATTGCGATTCGCTACCATTTAAGGCTGATATGTTCCGAGGCATAATTTAAATATCAGAAGCCCCGCCAAAAATCAGTGTGAAAGATCCTTGGCGGGATTGATGCTAACTTTTTAAGGAACGAGCATGAAGTAACTTACACAACTTACTCTCTACTAGGGAATGGTGGAAAGAATTTAAGGTGCTCAAGTTATCGGTACATGATGCTAAGGATTGATATAACGTGCCAGTAAGCCATGTTCGCCAGTAAATGCCGGTAATGGAATTCTGACTTCATAGCCTCCGCCCAGCGCTTCTTGCAGGGGATGTCCATAGAGGTCGTGCATTTGTTCAACCACGATATCCTGATTGCCTTCCGGCAAAATTAACTCCAGTTTATCACCGACCGCAAATTTATTTTTCACGTCAATTTCGGCGAGACCGGTTTCAGGATCATAGTGTCTGATCTCACCGCAAAACTGTTGTTGATGGCTTTTGGAATAGCCGGTTATATAGTTTTGATGTTCGTGGGTATGATGGCGTTGATAAAATCCATCGGTGTAACCCCGATTAGCGAGATTTTCGAGGACACCGAGTAATTCAGGTTGAAACTCGCGCCCTGCCAGAGCGTCATCAATCGCCTGACGATAGGTTTGAGCGGTGCGTGCCACGTAGTAATGCGATTTGGTGCGTCCTTCGATTTTAAGGCTGTCGATGCCGATTTCGACCAGTCGCTGAACGTGCTCGATGGCGCGTAAATCTTTAGAGTTCATGATGTAAGTGCCGTTTTCGTCTTCCATCACCGGCAATAATTCGCCTTTTCGGCCTTCTTCTTCCAAAAAATAAATCTGATCGGCGAGCGGATGACGTTCGGCGCCGCCGCAACTGGCATTGCTCAGGTCGTTCATTGATAGCGGGCTTGCGCCTTCGGCCAAGACGTAATCGCCTTCGGCGTTTTCGGTGGCGGCTTTGGTATCGTATTTCCAGCGACAGGAATTGGTGCAGGTGCCTTGATTGGGATCGCGGTGATTGAAATAACCGGATAGCAAGCAGCGCCCAGAATAGGCGATACATAACGCACCATGGACGAATACTTCAAGTTCGATGTCCGGACATTGTTGGCGAATTTCGGCAATTTCATCGAGCGATAATTCGCGCGATAGAATAATCCGCGCGATGCCGAGTTTCTGCCAGAATTTCACGGTCGCGTAATTGACGGTATTAGCCTGTACAGACAAATGCACCGGCATGTCGGGCCAGTTTTCGCGCACCAACATGATTAGTCCGGGGTCGGCCATGATAAGAGCGTCGGGTTGCATTGCGATAATTGGCGCAATATCGGCCAGAAAGGTTTTAACTTTAGCGTTATGGGGAATAACGTTAGTTGCGAGGAAGAATTTTTTGCCTAGGCGATGGGCTTCATGAATGCCTTTCGCGAGGTTAACTTCCTGAAAATCATTATTGCGTACTCTCAGGCTGTAGCGGGGCTGGCCGGCGTACACCGCATCGGCGCCAAAGGCAAAGGCGTAATGCATGTTTTTCAGCGTACCGGCAGGGGAGAGTAGTTCGACGTTTTTCATATTCATTAGGTAAGTAGAGTAAGATAGAGCGCTAAGTCTGCATGATAAAGCATGCGGTTCGCTGGATATAAAGTGAGGATATCAGATTTATGTTAATTTTCTTTATTGTTTTAGCCATTATATTGATTGTCGGCAGCGCCATGATTTTGCTTAGAACCGCCAATATGCCGAAAATCCCAAAAAATATAAAGCCTCAACCCTATGAAGATGATGATTGACTAACGCTTCTCAGGGTGAAGGTGACCGGTCCGTCATTGACCAGACTCACTTGCATGTCGGCGCCAAATTGCCCGAACGCGACTGATGAATAAGTCGCGCGTGCTTGTTCGGCAAAATAATGGAACAGTTTCGAACCGTATTCAGGAGATGCTGCCGAGGTAAAACTTGGACGATTGCCTTTTTGGGTATCGGCGGCCAGCGTAAATTGCGGGACGATCAACAAGCCGCCGTTGATGTCGCGCAAGCTCAGATTCATTTTATCGTCGGCATCCGGAAAAATTCGATAATTTAAAATTCGCTCCAGTAAACGCTTGGCGTCCTTTTCGGTATCGAGCGGTTCGACTGCGACCAAGGCCATGATTCCGCGCTCAATAATGCCAACATCTTCGCCAGTGATGGTCACTTTTGCCGAACTGACGCGTTGAATAATACTAATCATACCCTTAGATTAAGTTAAATTGAATTAAGTACGGCATTATAAACAATGCCTGCGACTATTGACTATTGGAAACGATTACTACGTAAAATATCGCTAAATGATAAACTTTAGCTACGGTATCAGCTCTCTTACACGTTCAGGATCGCGCATGCGCCATTATGTATATTTGATTGCTTATCTCTGGATCACCCTCACGAGCGTTTCAGTTTTTGCCGAAGCGCAAATTTATCAATGGCAGGACCAAGATAAAACCTATTATTCTGATCGACCGCATCGCGATGCAAAAGTGGTTCGAGTCAATCCAGGTTATGCCTTTTATCAGGTCAAACGAGTGATTGATGGCGATACGCTGGAGCTTGATGATAAAACTAAAGTGCGGTTATTGGGTATTAACACTCCCGAAATTGCCGGACGCGATCATCTGGCCGAAAATGGTGGATGGGATGCTAAACAATGGGTAATTCGGCAATTGCGTGGACAACGTGTTCGTCTTGAAACCGATGTCGAAGCGAGAGATCGATATCAGCGCACCTTAGGGCATGTATTCACCGAGGATGGTCACCATATCAATCTGGAATTGGTGCGCAACGGTCTGGCCAGTGTCGAAATTTTTCCGCCGAATTTAAAATACGCCGAAGAATTGATGATTGTCGAACAGTCGGCGCAGCAGCACAATCTGGGCATTTGGCGAGAACCGGCTTATGCGGTCAAAGCGATTACGGATGTCGATCCGAACAATCCACCGACTGGCTGGCAGCGTCTAACTGGGGTCGTTAAAAGTCTTGGAAAATCCAGACGCTATAGTTATCTCAATTTTAATGATCAATTCAGTTTTCGTATTGCCGATGGTAATCTGAAGCTGTTTCCAAAGTTACAAAGCTATGTGGGGCGACAAGTTGAAATTCGTGGCTGGCTCAATCGCCAAAAATCTGGGGTGTCGATGTTGATCCGGCATCCGCATGCTATTAAATTGCTACCGTAAGTTTGAGCAGAGAACGTTCTGCTTGCAGACACTGCTTATAATTTAAAGTAGCCGACAAATTATTGCGATTGAACAGCGCAAACTTAGTTGAAATATTTTTTTCTCAACCAGTAATCGAGACTCACATAACGTCCGCCACCGATAAACAATAGTGTCGTCAACATAATTAGATAAGTGGCGGCAAATTCAATTCCGTTATTCAACACCACAAAATTACCATGTTCGGTCAGCCAGGCATAATCACCATAGCTTTGCAGCAAGGTTTTGGCTTGATTGAGCCGTTCGATCGCACCGGTGGTGCGATCGGTAGCGAAAATGCCATCACCTGTGGCAATCGCCAGCCAGCCATTTTTCCAATGTACCAGAAAACCTGCGAAAAACATGGTAATGATCAACGGTATTGAAATAATGCGTACCCCGAAACCCAGCACCAGAAAAATTGCCCCGAATACTTCAGTCAGCGCGACCAGCAAAACCAATAACCAAGGGACGGGTAAGCCCAAACCGCTTTCGGTGCTACCGAACCATTCGACGGTACTGGTGAAATTGACGAGTTTGTTGGCACCGGCCATCCAGAAAATCGGTGCCAAATAGAGTCTGAGTAACAAGGGGGCTAAAAAGTCGATGCCGCGCAGCCTATCCAGGCCGCGTATGAAAAAACGTATAGCAACGACGGTTTTTTCAAAGTAGCCCGTGTAATCGAGTTCTTTAATATTCATCTGCTCTCCCCAATTTGCTTAATTGTTATAATGGTTGCTGCTTATTTTGGTCGTAATCTTAAGGTTCTGAATACGTTTTATGCCTGACAACATCTATTCTAATATTCCTCAGCACTTGCCGGACGAATTATTTGAAATCCTTCTGCAAAAAACCGGTGTGACTATTGAACGTATTGTCTCCAAAGGTCATTGTACTCCTGAATATCAGTGGTACGATCAAACCTGGGATGAATGGGTTCTGTTGTTACAAGGTCAAGCGATATTACGTTTCGATGATGATCGGCGAGTCTCACTCAAGCCGGGCGATTATTTACTGATTCCGGCCCATCAACGTCATCAGGTCAGTCAAACTGCCCCGGATAGCGAAACTATCTGGTTGGCAATTCATTTTCGCTCATCGCCGTGAATTCGTTTCTTTCTCATTATGAACTAAACTATGATTCTGTAAACAATGTTCATTGGCAAATCGGGTAATGAAGTTTCATTTTTTCTAAACAACAGGATCATAAAAATGCACAAATCTCTTTTATTCCTTATCGCCCTGTTGTTCAGTGTTCAGATAACGGCTCAAACCCCGCGTATTATAAATGGCGCACCTGCATCTACTTCAATCTATCCGTGGATGGCCTATTATGGTGATTGTGCCGGCACCTTGATTGCGCCCCGTTGGGTGTTAACTGCCGCGCATTGCCTGGAAAATCTGAATGTCGAGCAATTACCGACACTTTTGTTGGGAACCGATAATGTTAAAGTACCTTCAGCAACAGCGATCCAGGCAAACGTCATTCAGATTATTCGTCATCCTGAGTATGAAAATCTTTATCACGATTTAGCCTTGCTTAAACTTGCCGAGCCGATCGAGAATGTGCCGGTGGTGACACTCAGGGCCGGAGCGCATATTGAAGAGAACAATAAGATCATTGCGCTAGGGTGGGGGATGACTAGCTCTAATAGTAATGGTGATGCTATTTTGCCTTCTGCGAATTTATTGCAAACCCGGCTTGCGATTAAAAATAACAGTTTCTGTGCCGGTCATTACGCTATTCCGATTACCGATGACATGCTGTGTCTGACTGGTGTGACTCCCGAAGAGCATTCGGATACCTGTGAAGGTGATAGTGGCGGACCTTTGGTGATGGAAGCTACCGGGGGGTATGTGCAGATTGCCATTACCAGTTTTGGCGACACCCCTTGTGGTCAGTCCAATGTGCCGAGTGTGTATACCCGCGTCAGTCAATTTCAGGCGTGGATCAAGTCTTATGTGCGCGAAGCCAAATTTGATGATGCGTCGGTGCCCGAATTTCCGGCTGGCTGTCTTACGACCATCGATACTAAGTTGACAGTGGATATTCCGTGTCTTATATACCGGGGGGAAATCTATCATGTGCAATTATCCAAGAGTGTTGCTTTGCCGCTGACCTGGCAATTAAATAGTAATTACACCGCCTCGGCGTGTCCAACCAATACCCAATACTGTGCGCTGGTCGATGATAATTTAGACTTGCAAATTCGTGGATTGACCTTGAGTGATCAGCTCTATCAGGTGAGTTTAAAGCACGCTTCTGACCCTCAAGTGCATCTTTGGACCTATCAAAAGCACACTGCGCAATAATTCAAATCAAGGATACTTAGGCAACATGAATATAGGCTTACAAACCTGGGGTTCCAACGGTGACATCAGGCCGATCATCGCGTTGGCCGATGGCTTACAAAAAGCAGGGCATCAAGTGACCTTGGTGGTGACCAGTGTCGATAATCGAAGTTACGCTGACACTTGCGCTGAATTAGGGATTACCTACCGACAAGTTCCTCCGCATATTGATTTTGATCTGCAGGAGTTTGCTCAGCGCACTTTTGAGATGAACACATTAGAATGGTTGCTGGCCTTGCTTGAAGCCAGTTTTTTCCCGTTCGAACACGAGTTGTATGCGGCAGCGCAGCAGTTGGCTAGCGAAAATGAGGTTCTGATCGGTCATCACTTTTTGTACCCATTGAAACTCGCGGCTAAAAAGCAGGATAAACCACATATTAGTATTACTTATTGTCATGCGGCGATCCCGGCCAAGAGTCATCCGCCGTTTAAATTTCCGGATTTGGGGCGCTGGTTAAATGCGTTGCAATGGCGCCTGCTTGATCTGACTTTCGATTGGGGTCTAAAAAAACGCCTGTCGCAACTATGGCTCGCTCAAGGCATGCCGCCGTTCAAACATGTGTTCAGTAGTTTGATCAATTCCGATCTACTCAATATCGTTGCCGCTGAACCATTCCTGTGTCCATTTCATTTGGAGTGGGCGCCGTTTAATCAAGTGACCGGTTTTTTTAATCTACCGGTTTATGCCGAACCGTGGCAGCCTTCCGAGGCCTTACAACGCTTTCTAGCGAGTGGCCCTAAACCTGTCTACATGACCTTCGGTAGTTTGCAGCAATCGGTGCCTGAATGGAGTATGGATATGTTTATCGAAGCGGCACAGCGCGCTGAGTGCCGGGCGATTATCGTGAGCAGTTCGCCAAAATATCCGGTCGATACTCAACAAGGCGAGGTGTTTTTCATCGGGCGGCATCCGCATGCACCGGTATTTCAACAATGTGCCGCGGTCGTGCATCATGGCGGTGCCGGTACCTCGCAGACCGCCACCTTGAACGGTTGTCCGTCGATTGTGGTGCCGTTTATGGACGAACAGCTGTTCTGGGCCGAACAGCTTCATCGGGCAAACTTGGCTGCGAAGCCTTTACCAGCTCAAAAAGCTAATGCAGTATTGTTGGCGGAGCGAATTCGTAGCGTTTTAAATTCACCAGACCAAGCGGCAAAAGCGCAGCAGGTTGCAGAGGATTTCGTTCCGGAACGCGGAGTGACTCAAGCGGTAACGCTGATTGAGCAAGCGGTGCAGAACTTCCGAAATGATCGAGTTAGTGTTTAAACCACGCCGCAAAACGGGCTTTAACTTCATTTTTCAAGCGTTTTGAAAAACGATACACCGCAGTTTCAATAATGCGTTGATGCGCCCAACGCAACCAGTCGGTGATTGTGGTATACAGCCAGTTGATATAACGGTAGGTCAACAATTGTGGTTTAGTCAGTGCAAACACTCGCGCCACCAACAGCGTACCAATCATTTTAGCGCCTATTTCCAGTAACACTCCTTGTAGCAGCAGACCATGCGCCAACATCCAAAACGCTGCCAGATTAATCGGCGTGACGACTAGCAGCGGAATTAAAAACGCAATCAGAGCTGTACTAGGAGAAGTTTGGGTAAGCCAGCGTTCGAGTCGTTGCAAATGCAGCCAACGAATCAGCGTATGGCCGATGGCGTTCAGAATATCCCACAGCCATTCTTCGATAATTAGAAAGATGGCTAAGAGGGCAAAGAGAATTTTTTTCATGATTAAATCGTTCCGGTCAAGGCCTTAAGTTGGATTAGCTGCATTATATGTCGAAGTCCACTCCGTTATACGCTAAAGATTCTTCCTGTTTGCGCCGCGAAGAATTTGCAAATATTTATCAATTTTAATCAGCTATCGCTGAGTTAGATAAATAAATTCAAAGCCACTTATATTTTGTTAAGGGATCTAGTGTTAAATTGCTTGATCGCCGAGACTGATGGTTTGATGAGAGCCATCGTAAATTTTAAATGTTGAAAATTAATAGGAATAACCCATGACTACTTCAATTTATGATTTTGAAGCCAAGCTGCTCGATGGTTCAATAACGTCACTAAAAGCCTACCAAGGTAAAGTGCTACTGATTGTGAATACCGCAAGTCGCTGCGGTTTTACGCCCCAATATGAAGGACTCGAAGCTTTGTATCGGCGCTATACTGAGCAGGGTTTGGTCATATTGGGTTTTCCGTGTAATCAATTCGGCGCTCAGGAACCGGGTTCTGCCGACGATATCGCAAATTTTTGTTCGACGCATTTTCAGGTGAGTTTTCCGTTATTCGCTAAAATTGATGTCAATGGCGAAACCGCAGACCCTATATATAAGTATCTGAAGGCCAGTGCTAAGGGATTGTTGGGTACTGAAGCTATTAAATGGAATTTTACTAAATTTCTGGTCAAGCGTAATGGCGAGGTGGAGGGGCGATATGCGCCGACTACCAAGCCTGAGGAGTTAGCGGTTACCATTGAAGCCTTATTGTCCTGATCCGGATTAACTTCAAAAATAGTCTGGATTTTTTGGCTTTTAGGTAAAATAGATCTTTCAGAAGAGGTTTGAGGTGAGTAACCAAAAATAACTCTACAAAACATACGAGTAGCTTTGTCAAAACTACAGTTAAAACAACTTATTGGATTCTATGACTCTTAATTCATCCCGTTCGGATTTAAACGTTGCGTTAAATTTATGTCGCGGAGCTTTTATATCATCAGCGGCTTTCAGCATGGTTATTAACCTACTTATGCTGACTCCTACGATCTATATGTTGCAACTTTATGATCGGGTCTTAAGTAGTCGTAGTCTGCCGACACTGTTGATGCTGACGCTGATTGTGGTGGCGATCTACATTACCCAGGGAGCTTTGGAATGGGTGCGTTCGCAGATTCTAGTGCGAGTGAGTGCTCGTATGGAAACGCTATTAAATCAGCGCTTATTCAAGATTGCCTTTAAACAGGCGTTATATACTGGTGGTCAGCATGCCTCTTCCCAACCATTAGATGATTTGACCGCGTTACGACAATTTTTGACGGGTAATGGTCTATTTGCTTTCTTTGATGCACCTTGGATACCGTTCTACATCGTGGTGATGTTTATTTTTCATCCGCTCTATGGCTGGTTTGCCATCGGGGCAGCTTTGATTTTGATTATGCTGGCAATTGTCAATGAACAGGTGACCCATAAAATATTGTCTGAAGCCAATACGATCTCAATGAGTGGTCGGCAATTGTTGAATAAAAATCTGCGCAATGCCGAAGTGATTGAATCGATGGGGATGCTGAACAATATTCAGCAACGCTGGATGAAGGGCAGTTTTCAGGTACTTTCGCTCCAAGCTCAGGCCAGTTCGCGGGCCGGATTATTGACAATGTTGTCGAAAACCACGCGCATGTTGCTGCAATCCTTGATTTTGGGGCTCGGGGCATATCTTGCCATTAAGCAGGAAATTACCCCCGGCTTGATGATTGCGGGATCGATTTTGCTCGGACGTGCATTAGCGCCAATCGACTTGATGATTGGGAGTTGGAAGGGTTTTATTAGTGCGCGGGGGCAGTATGAACGACTCAATAAATTATTGCTGCAAATTCCTGATGATAGCGAAAAAATGCGCTTACCGGAACCGAAAGGTAGCTTGCAATTGGAGCAAGCGACTATTACCCCACCGGGATCAAAAGTACCGGTTATCCGTGGAATTTCGCTGAAAATCAATCACGGCGATTCCGTTGGCATAATTGGACCTAGCGGGGCGGGTAAGTCTACCTTGGTGCGCGGACTGCTTGGTATTTGGCCAACCTCGAACGGTGTCATTCGTTTGGACGGTGCGGATGTGTTCGCTTGGGATAGAATCGAATTAGGACCTCATCTCGGCTATCTTCCTCAGGATATTGAATTGTTTGAAGGCTCGATCAGCGAAAACATCGCCCGTTTTGGCGAAGTAGATGCCGAACAAGTGGTCGCCGCCGCGCAAATGGCCGACGTGCATGAGATGATTCTTCGCTTGCCCGAAGGTTACGATACCGTGATCGGCGCCTCGGGCGGCAAATTGTCCGGTGGTCAGCGGCAGCGCATCGGTTTGGCGCGAGCGCTTTATGGCAATCCGAAGTTAGTCGTCTTGGATGAACCCAATTCCAATCTGGATGACGCTGGCGAAGTGGCATTGTTTCGAGCTATTCAGCGTTTAAAAACGCGGCAAGTGACGGTGATCGTGGTGACTCATCGCCATAATATCCTCGAACAACTCGATAAATTACTGATTCTTAATGAGGGTCAGCTAGCCATTTATGGACCCCGCTTGGATGTTTTAGCGCATTTGCAGCAGAGTGCGGCGCAAGCGGCAAATCGAATCCAACCGAATGCCAATTAAACTCAACAGAGATCCTGTCAATGCTTAAACCTTCTGTCAATCCTGTGCCTCAATTCCGTGTCGACACCGATGATCGACCGATCCGAATAATTGGTTATTTAATCTTGTTCTTAACGGTCGGCGTGTTCGGCATCTGGAGTTATCTGGCGCCGATCGACAGTTCTTCGCTTGCGGTTGGTTCGGTCACTGTCAAATCTCACCGCAAGACCGTTCAACATTTAGATGGCGGCATCATCAGTAAATTATTGGTCAAAGACGGTGATCATGTCCGCGCCGGCGATAACTTAATTATTCTCGACGATGTGCAAATCAAAGCGCAGGCGGAAATGTTGCGTGGTCAGTTTATTACCCAGCAAACCTTGAGTGATCGTCTACTTGCCGAACAAAAAAAACAAAGCAATATTAAATTCTCATCCGAATTAATCACCCTGAATGATAAACGGTTGCAGGAAGCCATGGAAGCTCAGCAGCACTCGTTTCTGGTACGTAAAAGTAGCCATGAAGGCGAAATGAGCGTCTTAAAACAAAGTGTTGAACAGTTAAATTCTAAAATAGCCGGATTACGAGCTCAAAAAGACAGCAAACAACACTTGGTCAGTTCTTATGCCGAAGAAATCAAAGATCTAAAAGAATTACTGACTGAAGGTTTTGCCGACAAACAACGTTTACGCGAGTTGGAACGAAATCACACCCTCGCACTCGGGGAAATTGCCACGTTGACCTCCGAAATGGCTGGAACCGAATTCCAGCGCGGTGAAATTCAATTGCAAATTTTACAAAGCGAACGTAAATTCCAGGAAGACATCGCCAAGCAGCAGGAAGAGGTTAATGCCCAGCTTTTCGATATTACCGAACGCCTGCAAGCGGCGACCGATAAAGAAACCCGAACCGTCATCAAAGCCCCGGTCGGCGGCATTATTTTTAATCTGGCTGTGTACACCGAAGGCGGTGTGATTACCGCGGGGCATCCTATTTTAGATATCGTTCCAGAGGATGAAGAGCTTATTATTACCGCGCAAGTCTCTCCGACCGATATCGATAAAATCAAAATCGGCGCAATTTGCGAAGTGCGTTTTTCCTCGTTCGACAGTAAAACCACCCCGACTCTTGAAGGAAAAGTCAGCAAAATTTCTGCCGACAGTTTTACCAATGACAAGACCGGCGCGCAATATTATCAGGCTAACATCGAGCTGACCACCGACAGTCAAACCAATTTAGGCGACTTGAAACTAATGCCGGGGATGCCGGCGGAAGTGTTAATCAACATGGGCACGCGTACCCTGTTCGAATATCTGATGCAGCCGATTACCGACGCCTTCGCGCGCACTTTCATAGAAGACTAAGTATGATGAAACAGATTATTCCGATGCTTCTGGTGAGTACGTTACTGATATTTCAGGAGGCTGAAGCTCAAAATTTACTCGATCTGTATGATCAGGCGTCAGAATATGATCCGACCTTAAAAGTTGCGAAACTGCAAACCGAAATGACTGAAGCACAGCGCGCCCAAGCAGGCGGTGCGCTATTGCCGCAAATTAATGCCAACGTCAACCTCTCCATGAATCAACAGCTCCCGAATGGCTTGGTCCGAGAAGATAGTTATCGCGGTGAACGTTACAATGTCAGTTTAACTCAAACTATTTTCGATGCCCCCAAGCTATTAAACTGGGAACGTTTTTACAGTATCGTAGAACAATATGAAGCCAATCAGGAAGATGCGCAGCAAGCTATGATGTACAACCTCGTTGATCGCTATTTTAAAGTTCTGGAGCAACTCGATAACCTCAATCTGGTCGAGCAGGAGCTGACCTCTACGAGCAAACAACTCCAGCAACTTCAGCGGCAGTTCGAAAAACAGCTGGTGCAAATTACCGACGTTTACGAACTCGAAGCCAAACAGGATACCTTGGTGGCCGACAAAATTGCCATCGAAACCGCGCTCGCAGTGGCGCGCCAAAATCTCAAAGAACTGACCGGTCAACAACACGACGATTTGGCTTTATTGCGCGATGACATTGAATTTCCGATATTGCCCGGCGATATTGAAGCACTGGTGGAAAAAGCCAAAGCGCTTAACCCAGCCTTAATCGCTCAAGAAAAAAGCATTGCAGCTGCGGAAATCAACGTCGATCAAATCAAAGCCAAACATCTGCCGACATTGGACGCTCAGTTAACCTATTTCAATACCAACACCGGCTATCAAAATACCCAAACGCCGGTTGTTGAAACCGAAGTTGCCGCGCTCAATATTAATGTGCCGTTATTTTCCGGCGGAACGACCACCCATGCCACCGAAGAAGCCTACAAAAACTTGGCGCTAAACCGCGAAAAACGCCAAGCGATGCTTGGTACTTTGATTAAAGATATTCACGACAGTTTCTTAAGCACCAACGCTAATGTTCAACGCATCCAGGCAGCGCAAAAAGCCCTGCAATCGTCGACCAAGGCGCGTGAGGCGATGGAAAAAGGCTTTCAATATAATATGCAAACCATCGGTGACGTTCTGGTTTCACAAGCGCGCGAATCCAAAGCCAAGCGCGATCTGCTACAAGCAAAATATGAATACATCAAAAATCGCAGTCGTTTTGAGCGAGTCACCGGGCAGATTAATAAGGAGTATTTGTTTGGGGTGAATCAGTGGTTACATGATTGAGAACAAAATAGTGAGTTTTCTGGGGATGATGTGATTTGTAACGCAAACCCTTTGAGTATTTTTGCCTGTTCGATGATCAAAAAATTTTCGAAAGTTGTTCGTAATTTCCTTGAGAAATCGCTAAAAGTTAAGATATTAATGCCAAAGGGATCGCTCATGGAATGGTTTCAATGTAGGTATCGGTCTACCATTATAGGTGTGTTGCCGTCATAATGAGAATTGCTGTAGCCAATCGGGTGATTTTATAGCTGAGTATATTAGACTGTTTTTCAAATATTAATATAGCTTTATAATTTATTTAAGTAAAATATAGTGCCGTTAACAGGTAGAATCCTGACTGATTTACTTGAAATGGAAATTTTTTAGCATTTACTAGGTAAACTTAAACCTGTCAACGGTTCTCGTCATCAACTTCAAAAAAAAAATTAGGAGTAAAGTACCAATGCAATTTAAACGATTAGCTCTCACTTTGGCTTTAGCATGTTTTAATTTCTCAATGGCAAGTAATCTTGCTCATGCCGAAGGAGAAGCAGCAGCACCTGTAACAGCAGCAGCGCCAGAAGCTTCTTCTGCAAGTGAAAAAGAACTGGATATGTTTCGTTTTATTGTACGCATGGATAAATTAGACTTTGTCAGACAATCTATGCAGTTGAATCCGGAACAACAAGAGAAATTCATGAGCGTCTATGATGGTTACGATACTGAGTTGAAACTGTTAAACGACCAACGCGTCGGAATCATCAAAGATTATGCCGCTAAATTTGAAAATATTAACGACAAAGATGCCGATGTATTAGTAAAACGCTCACTCGAATATCGTAAAAAACGCAATGCTCTGCTTGAAAAATATTATGGAAAAGTTGCTAAAGCAACATCTAAAGTCACTGCAGCTCGATTTCTACAAGTTGAAAGCGTTCTACAAGGCGCCAGCGACGTTATTATCGGTTCATCGATCCCCTTGATGGAAAAGAAATAGGTCATATTAGGCCTCAGTGGGTGCGGTATTTATATAAGTATTAGAATTCCCATTGAGGCTTTATTGCATTAAATCGCAGTGAAATTAGCTCTGCATTGGCTAATTCACCAAAATAACATACCAGATATTAGGCTGTGCCAATCACCGTATAAGCGAGAGCCTGACTCAGTAAATTAAGTTTGATCCCGGAACGATAATATCCAAGATGCTCATTGTTTGTAATGTAGTATCAAAAACAAGATCTTGAATCTCCTGTTCATCCAAATTTAATAACAATATGGGTGAATCATTCAAAATTTGCTGCACCATCTGTATATTAGGATCAACTTTGGCATAGGGTTCAATTGCTGAAGCTATAATTGCCGCGACATGTAAAATACATGCATCCTGCTGATATTCCAACGCATCTAAAGGTTTATATTGATACAAAATGACCTGCCAAATGCGTACAGGTATTTGCCAATATTTTAATAATTCTGCGGTTAATAATGGATGTGAGAAACCAAAAATATTGTATTCAGTTTCTAACACCGTGATTTCATCATTTTCTACCGCTTTCACAATAGGTAAATATTGTTCCGGAAATTGAGAAATTAGCACCAATTTACCAATACAATGCAATAAGCCCATAATAAAAAAAGTTTCTAATTTAGGTATTTTGCATTTTTTGGCCAGTGTGCGTGATAACACGCCACAGGTGATGCTATGAAACCAAAAGCTTTGCATATCAATATATTCTTCCGGAATACCTCGAAACACCGCAGTAATCGAAGTTGCTAACACTAAATTTCTAAGCTCTTCTAGTCCAATCAAAGTAATGGCTTGAGATAGCGTGTCAATTTTTTGTGGATAACCAAAATACGCACTATTGACAAATTTTAGGACTTTTAAAGTGAGTCCTGGATCATTTATGATGATTCTTTCAAAATCCAAACTGCTGCTATTGGGGTTGGCAAGTAGTTCATTAATGCGCATCACAACTGCAGGTAATGAATATAGATTATTGACCGATTTAGCGATTGCTTCAGGATTTATCATTATTTAAGCTTAAGTTAACGAATGTTATTTTCAATATTGTATTTTATCCAATTATATAATTCTCGTAATTCTGGATGCATATTTTCCAATGCTGATTGGGTACGGATAAAATATGCCGCACGAATTCCATGATAGCTCATATCGTATCCCACCCTCTCGAAGGAAATTCCTGCACGCTTTAACATGCGTGGTAAAAAAGGCTCCATCATCGCAAATACCTGAGTACGATTGCTCATTTCAGTTAGATAAGTTGCCGCTAAAAAACAAGAAACCGAGATAAGTGGAAACGTTTTTTGTTCTGCATCTGAAAAATTGAACAACTCTCCATAGTCAGCTTTCAATTTTTGATGACTCTGCCTAAAAATTCCATCAACGGCTAACCGTGATATTTCACAAACATATTGCCTATCTAAGTTTAAGCTTTTAAGCAACTCTTCATTTAAGCTTGAGGCGCAATATTTTTCGAAAGGTAGCGGATCTTTGGTTCGATCATTATGCGTTAACACTAAACGCACACATCCTGCGGGAATACGATTTCTTCGATGAATAACTATACAATGCAGGGATTGTTGATCATATTGGTCATATTCTAAAGGTTCGCAAAAACTTTCAGCAGATTCATAATGAAATTCTTCACAATATACCCGATAACGAAGCCTGAATATTTCGAGTTTTTGTTTCTGATCGGCCAATTCAATAGAAAAGTGCTGCATAAAATTTTCAACCAGTGACTGCTTACTATCTTCTATCACCCAATTTATCTCATCTGCGTTAGCGAAATTGTGTTAGTTTAAATAATTATAACCTTATGAAATTTATATAGAACTTTACTTATGGAATCTAAATTCGAGACGTAAAAAAATTATTTATTATTCTAACTTACCATTGACAAAAGCCTGATCTGAGTAAATTCAGATATTTCTTGCTGAACGTTGTTATGCAGGAAAGCTGCTTTTTTGTGCAGCATTCAATATAGCAAACCTTACCAGGGCAAACTAAACATAAAGCTGTTTGCCCACCTACTGGGCTCAATCCACGAAAGTCGGAATAAAATAGCGGTTCAGACTGATAGCGTGGAAAGGTATTTTATATTTTTGTTTATATCGGCGTGTATTTTAGCGCCAACTTTATGTTGAGTTCGATTTTGCTGGATATATCGTCAACGACACCTATTCTCCATGCTCCTCCCGGATACACTGGTTACCCGAACATTTCGCAATCTATCAAGCCCTTAATCTCAATCAGGCACCGGGAGAAGTCTGCAAAACTTTTCTCTATAAAATCTTGAGAGTGGCTTTATTTTTCATAATGTAGGGCCACTTGAGTTTTTATTTTTTATGTGTTGTAACATTATGATTATTATTATTATTTTATTTATTTTAGCGTGATAACCTTGGGTTAATCCACGATTTTCTAATTCCTTGTCCAGATAATCCCCGGTAGATATTGGCAAGTAGCGGACTCAGCGGCTCTTCCCTTGCGGTGTGCATTGGCTTCGTTTGATTCTCTGGCCTTATCTCTCCATTAGCGCTCTCAGGAAGTTACCTTTCAGTTTCAAGACACGATTGTCACTGACTTTGCGACTAATTTTCGCCATCAGTATGTCGTGGTTGACTTCGTCAAAGAATGCGATTTTAGACAAAGCAGGAAAAAACCAAAAGGAAATAGCAGTATTGGTCAATGTACCGCCAAGCATCATCAGTCGTGAATTGCAACGGAATAAAGGTAAGAAAGACTACCGGCCCAAACAGGCACAGCTAAATGCCGATAATCGAAGAAAATTTACCGCTAGACCACTGAAAATGGAGGCGATGCTACGATCATCGTTGACTGGATGTTAAAAAGCGTATTGGTGACTGGGAGATTTACACTGATGAAAAAACTTAACTATCGAGCACGGGAAAGACTTAACTATAAAACACTTCATTCAGTCTTTTTTTTCCAGAATCTTTGCTGAAAGCGGCATGACAACAAGGATTGCACTTCGGAGTTGAATCCGCCAATTCAAGACGCAAAGTCGCTTGAAGTTAAATTCCATACAAGCCAACTGGCCGACAAACTCCTAGCTTTATGATCGGCAAGGAATATCTGAATCCACAACTTTAGGCTTCCGTCAATGCGTAAGTCTTATCCCTATTCATTGCAATCGCTTATCCCGAGACAATTTTTCTAATTCCGTTTTGCGAAGGAGTCCGCTGTATCCTTTGCGCGTTCCTGTCGATGAATAGAAATACGTTCGCGGTATTTCTCCCCGCCAAGCTGGATCAATCGTTCGGCGAAGTACTTCAGGGTCTTGTTCCGCAAAGATCCAGTTTTCAATATCGGTGAGTTCATATTGTTCCAGATACAGTTGAATTTGCTCATGGGCACTGGGCGGATCTATCGCAATCATGATGAGAGATTTTTGCGGATATTGTTGATGAAAATCGCTGAGTAACTGCATTTCTTCAAGGCAGCTTGGGCAATCAATTGACCAGAGCACTAGAATTAGAGAGCGGTGCTGATTGGCGTTGAGAATTTCATCCATACTGTCGGGGGTGAAGCTTTTTATGTTCGGCGTTGCTGCAAACATTGGTTGGTATAACGTTGCTCCAAAAATTAGCCCGAGTAACAATGATTTCAAATAAGTCATTGCTTTAAGGCGCCATCATGGACGAAAACGGTTCGACAGTGACGGTTGCACCGATTTCTATTCCGGAACAAGCGGCGTCCAGAATAATGTAACAATTGGCCTGACTTAAGCTCCTTAGTGCATGCGATCCTTGCAAACCCGCCGATTTGACCTTAAACGTCCCTTCCGGTGTCGAACTCAAAATGCCGCGTTGAAATTCTAAGCGTCCAGATGATTTTTTGAGTCTGCTTAAGCTCATGGCTTGAATTCTCAGCGGATTAGCAGGTACGATCCCGCATAGGTGATTTAATGCCGGTATGACAATTTTATTGAAAGTAGTCGCCACTGCGACCGGATTTCCTGGTAGTCCAAAAAAATAGTTTGAACCCAATTTTCCGAAAGCTAAAGGTTTACCGGGTTTCATAGCAATTTTCCAGAAATTGATTTGCCCATGTTGTTCAAGGACGGTTTTGATATGATCGGCATCGCCGACCGAAACCCCGCCGGTGCTGATGATCGCATCATTTTCGGAGGCTGCGCTTAACAGCGTTTGTTCTAGTAAGTTTGGATCGTCTCGCAAGATACCGAGATCGGTAGTCTGATAGCAGGGATTTTGTAGTAAGGCTCCCAGAAGATAGCGATTGCTGTCATAAATTTTGCCTGTGGTAAGGGGCTGACCTAGTGGCGTAAGTTCATCACCCGTTGAGCAATAGGCTATCTTGATTGGGCGGATTACCTCAATTTCCTCAAGGCCGACGGCTGCCAGTAATGCAATATCAGCCGCATTAAGTTTTTGACCGGCGCTAAGTAACATGTTGCCTTGCTTGAGATCTTCTCCAGCTTCGCGGATGTTTTGATGCGGGCGGATATTGGAGGGAAATTCTATTTCCGATCCATGCTGTAGAACTTGCTCCTGAATGACTACGCTATCGGCATTTTCAGGGAGGATGGCACCGGTCATAATTCGAACACATTCCCCGGCTTTTAGCCGACCAATGTAGGGTCGCCCAGCCCAGGAGGTTCCAATTTGTACCAGTCGATTGTCTCGCTTGATCTCTAAATCTTCACTGCAAAACGCATAACCATCCATGGCCGAATTACGTTCGTAGGGCAGATTAACTGGACTGGTAAGTGTTCGAGCAAGAATTCGTCCAAGGCCAAATTTTAGCTCGATGCATTCTGTCTCCTGAATCGGCACGAGTGTTTGAAAAATATTATCCAAGGCAGATTCGAGCGTTTGTAGCTGTTGAAGATCAGGTGTGCAGGTATCTAAAGTCATCATAAAAAAGTATAATCGGAGTAAGTTTGGATATTATAAAAGCAATGAGTTTTTATAGTGGGCGATATAGTGCAGAATAAAGTCTACACAATTAGTGGGATCGTTGATGTTTAATAGAGTGATGTGGGGCGGTAGTTCATGCATAATATCACTGGCTATTGCGATGATATGTGGATCGGTTAGATAAAGCATTGATTTATTTAGATTGTCCCGATGTAGTTCGATTTTTGGAAATCCTTCGTGCCTGAACCCTTCAACTAAAATCAAATCCAGGTTGGTTTGATCAAGGACTGCAAGCTGTTCAGCTAAGTTCGGTTCCTGTTGTTCTGAAAATTCTGTGATGACAACTCGGCGATATTTTGAAACGAGTAAAACCGGAGATGCGCCGGCAGATCGCAGGCGATAGCTGTCTTTGCCTGGATGGTCTATTTCAAAATTATGATGGCTATGCTTAATTATGGCGACCTGCAAGCCTTGACGTTTGAGTTCCGGTAAAATTTGAGTTAATAACGTTGTTTTTCCGGTGCCGCTAGGTGCGGCAAAACCAAGAATAGGGATGGGGATTGTGTGCATGAACAATTATTCAGTGGGCTATTATCGAGAGTTAATCTATTCTAGGGTATTATGAAGCGATTTACAGGAAATAAGTAGCGTTCAGATTTGTCGACGGGGGTTGGTTTGGTTCGCCTGTATTTACTTTTAGTTCTGATTTTGAGTGGCTATGTTTTGGTACGTAAATTTCTGATGCTACCAAAGTCAATCAGAATGAAGTACCAGAAGCGTGTGTTGAGTGGGGTCGTTGTCGGTATTTTGATGTTTTTGGCGCTTACTGGACATTTGGCTTGGCTGCCAGCGTTAATCGGTGTCATGCTGGCTTTTCTGGTTAGAAATATCCCATTACTTGTGCGTTATGCACCTTACTTGCATCGTATGTGGCAGAATTTTAGAGCTTCTAAACCTCAATCGGAAACATCTAATCATCAGTATCGTGCACGGCAAAACGATAGCCTAATGTCGGTTGCTGAAGCCTATAAAATTTTGGGGCTTGAGCCTCATGCGTCAAAACAAGACATAATTCAAGCGCATAAAAAACTTATTCAGAAGATGCATCCGGATCGAGGTGGTTCTGACTACTTGGCTGCGCAAATTAATATGGCCAAAGATACACTCATGAGACACTGAGTTCTGTATGGTTATGATTTATAGACTCTTGTGGGTGGTTTTAATTTTGAGCGGTTGTGCTGAACAAGTCTCTCAGCAAGTAGTTATTGACGACAAACCTAAACAATTGCAAACCCTTCCGCCGATAGAACCTAAGCCTCCCAGCATGACCAAAGGCAAGGAAACTTTTTATACCGTGAAAAAAGGCGATACCTTGTACTCTATAGGCTTGAGGACTGGCTTAGGGTACTGGCAGATTGCTGAATGGAATAATATCGGAGCCAACTACAAAGTTTTAGTAGGACAAAAACTTAAATTATTTAAAGGTATGCCAATAAATGCCGACAAGTTAATTGAGCAACGCCCGAAAATAGTGGAATGGCAACCTAAAATTGAACAAAAAAAATCAATTATTTCAAATAACAGGGAAAAGGTGTTAAAGTTACACTGGCAATGGCCGCTGCATGGTAAAATACTAAGAGATTTTGTTACGACAAATAAGAAAGGTATTGATATCGAGGCTAACCTTGGCCAAAGTGTGTTTTCAGCCGAAGAAGGGGAAGTTGTTTACAGTGGATCTGGACTCATTGGTTACGGCCAACTAATCATAATAAAGCACGATAAACTTTTTTTAAGTGCGTATGCGAATAATGAATCGGCGTTGGTCAATGAAGGTCAAATTGTAGCGCAAGGGCAGGAGATTGCTCGATGCGGTAGAGGTCGAACCGGTAAACCTTCGTTATATTTCGAAATAAGAAAAAATGGTAAATCAGTCGATCCATTGCAATTCTTGCCAGTACGATGAACAAATTCTGACGGTTGCTACGTCTTTTAGATGGGGAAAAAGATGCAGGAAGAACTATTAGCATTCAATAATAATGACATGAGCGTCACATTAACGGATAACATAGATCTCGACTTAGAGCTTGAGATAGAAGAAGATGACTTAGATCCTGAACTATTGGGCGATTCTAAATTAGAGTCCGGTGAGGATTCGGGTGATCATCAATTTGATGCGACACGGATCTATCTTAATGCCTTGAGCAAATCGCAGCTTTTGACTGCGGAACAAGAAAAAGTCTATGGCAAGTTAGCTTTAGCGGGTGATGCGAGTGCGCGCAAAACCATGATTGAGAGTAATCTACGTTTGGTAGTTAAAATTTCGCGCCGTTATTTGAATCGGGGACTGCCGCTTCTGGATTTAATTGAAGAAGGCAATCTTGGCTTAATTCGTGCCGTCGAAAAATTCGACCCTGAGCGCGGTTTTCGGTTTTCCACCTATGCAACGTGGTGGATCAGGCAGACTATCGAACGGGCAATTATGAATCAAACTCGGACGATCAGGTTGCCCATTCATGTCGTTAAAGAAATGAATACCTATCTGAGAGCTCAAAGACAATTAACCCAGAAACTCGATCATGAACCCTCTGCCGAAGAAATTGCCGAATATATGAGCAAACCAGTCAGTTCGGTCGAAAAGATGCTGCGCTTGAACGAACGGGTCGTGTCGGTCGACGTTCCCTATGGTATCGAATTTGATAAACCTCTTGTTGATTCCTTGCATGATGAGATTAGTCGTTCACCGAGTGAAACTATTCAAGATAACGTTATTAAAGAAAGTTTGTCACACTGGATTTATCAATTACCGGATAAACAGCGCGAGGTAGTTTGTCGTCGTTATGGGTTATGCGGTCATGACAGTGCGACACTTGAAGATGTCGCCCAGGAAATCGGCGTTACCCGCGAACGGGTAAGGCAAATTCAGATGGAAGGTTTAAAGAAATTGAAGGAAATGCTCTTGGCGAGTGGTTATTCGTTTGAAGCGATTTTTCATTAAATAGCGCTCAAATTAGATGCTTTAACTAATGATCATTCTATAGAGAAGCAACGAAACTGCATTTCACCCAAAACAAATATTTAAACTAATTTCGCCAACAAATAATTATCCTCCACAGAAACCAGCTTGACTTTTCTGATCTGATTATTAATTGGGGCGGTAACTGGCGCTTCGCAGGCTACTTTCAAATAGTTTGGTGTATAACCAAAAGTCAAATCTCCGGCCTTCATAGTTTCGGCTGAACCTTCCCATAGCACTTGATATTCCTGACCTAGTTGTTTTTTGAAAAACGTTTGCCTTGATGCTAAAGCCACTTGATGGAGGCTTTGGCTGCGTTGCTTTTTGATAATATCTGGTATTTTATAGGGTAAGCTCGCGGCTTTAGTTCCGGCTCGTTCCGAGTAGCTGAAGATATGCATGTGCCCGAATTCCATAGCTTTAATAAATTCAACACTTTCCAGCCACTCTTGTTCAGTTTCACCCGGAAATCCGACAATAATATCAGTGGTAATATTGAAATCAGGAATTTGGTGTTTGAGTTGCCGAACAATGTTGCCGAATTCTTCGGTTTTACATCGCCTTGCCATACGTTTTAAGACGCTGTCAGAGCCGCTTTGTAAGGGTAAATGTAAATGGGGCATCACTCGAGGATTATCAAACAATTCGAAAAAATCAGGCGTTAACTCCCAAGGCTCAAGGGATCCTAAGCGTAGCCGCTGAATATTAGTGTTTGTTAAAATAGCCCGAATTAAATCAGCTAAATTTAAATCAAGATCCGAGCCGAAGCCTCCTAAATGAACTCCGGTGAGGACAACTTCCTGAATACCTTGTTCTGATAGAGTATTAATTTCTGAGATAATTTCAGGGATTGAACGACTGCGTTCCTCGCCGCGAGCGACGGTCACAATGCAAAAGGTGCAACGATACCGGCAACCGTCCTGCACCTTAATGAAGGCGCGTTGCCGACCGCGACTGAATAGCGCAAATGCGCCAGGTTCGGTCGACAGAGTCGGCATGGTATCCAAATTTAATTCATTAAGTGCTTTTGAAACCAGTTGTTCTTTCTGTTGATTGCAGACGACTAGATCGACGCCCATCAGTTCGGTCGCTTCGCTTTCGTTCAAGGTGGCATAACAACCACTGACGACCAATTTAGCGCGCGGATTGTCTCGATGGACGCGTCGAATTAGGTTGCGAGATTTGCGTGCCGCATCATGAGTGACCGCACAAGAGTTGATGATGACCAACTGAGCCGAGCCAACTTCGGAAGTGATTTGATGACCGGCTGCTTGAAAAGATTGAGCCCATGTTTCTAATTCCGCCTCATTCAGGCGGCACCCCAGGGTTTGAAGATGTACTAACATTAACCGAAAAACCAATAAGCAATGAAAATCGCGGCAATTACGCCGGCTAAGTCGGCTATTATCCCACAGCCAACCGAGTGGCGGATGTTTTTGATGCCGACCGCGCCGAAATAAACCGCCAGGACATAAAAAGTCGTTTCGGTGCTGCCCTGGATAATACACACTAGGCGTCCAGTGAACGAATCTGCCCCGTGTGTTTGCATCGCATCAATCATCATGGCGCGGGCGCCGCTGCCGCTAAAGGGTTTAATCAAGGCAGTGGGCAGGGCGTCAACAAAACGGTCGTCTAGCGCGAGGCTGTGCGCAAGGATACGCAGCAGCTCGGCGAGTAGATCCAATGCGCCGCACGCACGAAATACGCCAATCGCGACCAGCATCGCCACGAGATATGGAACAATCATGATCGCAGTTTGAAAGCCTTCCTTAGCGCCTTCAATAAAGGCTTCGTATGCATTCACGCCTTTATAAAATGCTCCTGTGATAAAAGTAATAACCAAGCTATAGATAACAATATTACTGAGTAACGCTGATTGCGCGAGCATCTCTTGCTGAGGCAGTTGAGCGAAATAACTTAAGGGGATGGCGACGCATAAGGTCATGCCGATCAGATAGCTTAGAACGACTTTTTCCAGCAGATTAATTTTTTGGACGGCGGCAACGGCCAGTAAGCCAGCCAATGTTGATACATAGGTGGCCATCAAAATCGGAATAAAGACATCGGTTGGATTCACGGCCCCTAGTTGAGCGCGGTAGGTGAAAATCGTGATCGGAAACAGCGTGACCGACGAGGTGTTGATGACCAAAAATAAGATTTGGGCATTACTGGCGGTATCGGGTTTTGGATTAAGAGTTTGCAATTCTTGCATCGCTTTGATGCCTAGGGGAGTGGCAGCATTGTCCAGCCCTAAAATATTGGCCGCGATGTTCATCACAATTGCGCCAAGTGCTGGATGGTCCTTTGGAATATCGGGCATCAGGCGGCTGAATAATGGTGTAAGGCCCTGGGTCAGCAATTGAATGAAACCGCTGCGTTCGCCGATTTTCATAATGCCTAACCAGAATGCCAGAATACCAGTCAGTCCTAAGGCAATTTCAAATGCTGCCTTGGCTTGGGTAAACATTGCTTCGACTATTTTAGCGAAAACTTGTTGATCGCCGAGAAATAGTAGCTTGAATAGCGCGATGATAAATGCGCTCAGAAAGAACACGATCCAGAGAATATTTAACATGGCAAAAAGCGCTTAGTGATTAGCAACTAAGTCGTATAACGCCGGGCCAGATTCATCATCGGCTTTTCAATCAAATAGAAGCTTAGGGTGCTGAGTCCGAGAATTAACGCAAGCGCCTCTACCGCGCCTTCAGTGCCTTCCCAATGCCAGCGATTTTTGGCGGTATCGAGAATAAATAAATGCAGTAAATAAAATGAATAGGAAATATTGGCGATCCATTTTAAAAAGTAAGAATTCCAGCTTGGTGCTTTTAGCGCAATGATGAACAACGCAGTGATGCCAACCCCAGTGACGAAGCTTGGACTGGTCAAGGTATGCATAAAACGCGATAAAAACAGAATAATCAACAGGTATACGGCAACTAACACCGCATAATAAATTCTGGTGAGTTGCTCCCGCTGCAAAAAGAGGTAGGCTCCCATTACGAAGAAGCATAACTGGGCGGGAAAGGCATTGTTAATGAAAAAATAACGATTGTGATCCTGGATGATTCCTGAACTCAGGTATAACCAGTCAAGCATTTTTGCGCTGGCGAGTGATGCCCAGATACTCGACAGGGTAATCGACACAATCAAGCTGATGTGTGGATGGCGATACAGGGACCATACCAGAAAAGGGGCTAACAAGTACCAAATGACCTCAAGCGTTAAAGTCCAGCTGACATGCAAAATTTCAAATTGCATTAGCGCCTGTGGGAAGACATGCTGCATCAGGGTAAGGTTAATCAATAACTCACGCGGATGCTCAAGAATGGAAAGTTTATTAATAATGTCAAAGAGTAAACCTATGCTCAGAAATATGACTAAATAAGCAGGAAAAATACGACATATTCGGTGAATGAGATAGGTTTTAAGTGGATATTTTTTGGCGCTTTGAATAATTAAGTAGCCACTCAGCAAGAAAAACAGTTGGACACCGAACACGCCGCCATAAGTGCCGAAAAAAAAGATCGGTACCCCATACACATGATTAAGGTGGTGGCAAAACACACTCATTAACGCTAAAGCGCGTAAATTATCTAAGTTGCTCATTATGTGTGGAATCCTGTGATTGGACTGAGTTATGCAGCCAAAAGCATTTATGGTATGACGAATGCTAAAGCGAGCGGCAATTTAATAAATGACTGCTCAATTTTGTAATAGGAAACAAACGAAGCAAGGCTTAAATAGCTTTCGCCAGTTGCTCGGCGTAACCGACATAGCGGTGAGGTGTCATTGCCAATAGCTCAGCTTTGGCAGCATCCGGAATCTCTAAGGTCTCAATAAATGCCTGCATCTGCGCTTGCGTTAAGCGTTGACCGCGCGTCAACTCCTTGAGTTTTTCATAGGGTTTTTCAATGCCGTAGCGGCGCATTACCGTTTGAATCGGCTCTGCCAATACTTCCCAATTAGCATCGAGATCGTTGTTGATTGCCTCAATATTGATTTGCAATTTGGAAATGCCTTTCAGAGTCGACTGAAGTGCAATAATGGTATGAGCGATACCAACGCCAATGTTTCTTAGGACAGTTGAGTCAGTAAGGTCACGCTGCCAGCGCGATACCGGCAACTTTTCGGCTAAAAAGCTAAATAAGGCGTTTGCGATACCTAAGTTACCTTCAGAATTTTCAAAATCGATCGGATTGACTTTATGCGGCATGGTCGATGAACCGACTTCTCCGGCAATGGTTTTTTGTTTGAAATAACCGAGCGAAATATATCCCCAAATGTCCCGGTTAAAATCGAGCAAAATGGTGTTAAAACGGGATAGCGCATGAAAAAATTCGGCAATGTAATCGTGTGGTTCGATTTGAATCGTATACGGATTGAATTCTAGTCCAAGCGACTCGACGAAGTTTTGAGCAAATTTAGCCCAATCAACTTCAGGATAGGCCACGCTATGAGCATTATAATTGCCGACGGCGCCGTTGATTTTTCCGAGCAGCGCCACGTTTTCGAGCTGGTTTTTTTGACGTTCCAGGCGAGCGACGACATTGGCAAATTCCTTACCCGTCGTGGTCGGACTCGCCGATTGCCCGTGGGTGCGCGACAACATCGGTTGGGCGGCGGTCTCATGAGCAATTTTACGGATCGCAGCAATGCAGCTCGTTATTTGCTCAAGCAGAATGACACGGCCTTCTTTCAGCATTAAGGCATAGGACAAATTATTGATATCTTCCGACGTGCAGGCAAAGTGAAAAAATTCGTTGATGTGCTCTAATTCTGCCGTGCCTTGTATTTTTTCTTTAAGTAAATATTCAACGGCTTTAACGTCATGATTAGTGGTTCGTTCAATATCTTTAACGCGTTGAGCGTCGGCTTCAGAAAAATTGTCGACAATCGCATTCAAAAGCTCTTGAGCTTCTGCGCTGAAAGGAGGTACTTCGGTAATTTGTGGGTGCTGAGCTAATGCTTGTAGCCAGCGGACTTCCACGAGCACGCGCAGGCGAATCAACCCGAATTCGCTGAAAATTGGACGCAAAGGCGCAAGTTTTTCGGCATAACGGCCGTCGATAGGAGAAATAGCGGTTAAGGCAAAATTAGTCATGAGTTTTTGGTAAAAATAAATAGATATCAGCTATTTTAGCAAAATTAGGCCTAGAAATAATGAATAGCCAATAATTTCGGCAATTCTCATTTTAATGTTGGTTATGCCATCGAAGTCAAAAAATAAATCCATGGGTAGGAAGGGTGGCTTCGATACCCATCCAATGCACGGGTCAGCGTCGGTGCAGGCCTGCAAATGATTATTGATTAAAATATCTATGAACATGCCAGACGACAAACAGGACATGGAATTCGCTTTGAAAGCATGCAGGACATTACTGGTCAATTGCCTGATCAATTGCGCTAAAAAGTGTAATTCTTTGCAAATTCAACAGCATGCTCAAGGTTTTCGAATTCGCCCAAGCAACTCGGTTTATCCCAAAACTGCCCATCTAGGCACCAGACTTTAAAGGTAGCGTGTTGATTTAACACAAAAGTAGTGCCAAACCATTTTTCAAGATGTTGTTTTGATCGATCATCCATGCGAGTGGTAAAAAAATTATCCGGTAAGGCGGGGTCAATCAAAATTTCGTCGATACAGTTTGAAGCCCCGTAAACAAAGTTTTTTAAGGTGAATATCTGCATATTGTTTAGTGTTGACTATTTGTTTTTATTAGTAGATTGTTGATTTAAGAATATTATTAGACTGTGCTCAGTTTCGAGCAAGTCTGTTGCCAGTGGCCTGATTTTCCACCAGCTTTCTCAAGTAATCGAACGGATTCAATCACCATGCCTCGATCTATAGCCTTGCACATGTCGTAGATGGTGAGTAGAGTAATTTGTGTCGCGCAGAAACTTTCGATTTCGACGCCGGTTTTTCCGGAGGTTTTTACGGTCGTTTGGCACCAGACTCCAGATGCTGACTCATCCGGTTCTAACTTTATATCGACGTGCGTCAGTGCCAGTGGATGACAAAGTGGAATCAGATCGGCGCTACGTTTACTGGCCATGATTCCGGCAATTCTTGCAACGCCTAAGACATCACCTTTTTTGTGAGCACCATTGATGATCAACCTCAGGGTTTCAGGCTGCATCCGAATAAAACCCTCGGTAATGGCGGTACGTTCAGTAATCGCTTTAGCGCCGACATCGACCATGTGAGCTTCGCCATGTTGATTAAAATGCGTTAATTCAGTCATATTTCGTTACAATTACCTGTGATAAAGGTGGGGCTCCGTGATGGGGCTTATTATCGTATGTTTTGGACCCCTGGAAATAATTTTATGCAGATAAAACTACGCTATTTTGCAAGTCTCAGAGAATATATTGGACGATCGGAGCAGATCATTGAAGCCGATAGTGGTGTTACTATTCGGGAGCTTTGGGCTCTGGCTAATCCGGATTTAATGTTTCCGAGCAATACCTTGGTGGCGATGAATTTGGAGTATGTTGCCCTGGCCGAGGTAGTTCATGAGGGTGATGAGATTGCTTTTTTTCCACCGGTCACTGGAGGTTGAATGTTGATTAAAATTGCCGAACAACCATTTGATCCGTTGCGGGAGCTACAAGATTATCAGGATCGAAATGCCGGTATGTCGGGAAAATATGGTGCGACCAGTATTTTTATCGGAACTATGCGGGATTTCAACGACGGTGATGTGGTTAGCGGTATGTTGCTTGAGTATTATCCAGGCATGACCGAAAAATGTATTGCTGAAGCAGTCGGAGAGGCGCAAGAACGTTGGTCTATTTTAGAATGTTTAGTGGTTCATCGGGTGGGTGAAGTCTATCCAAACCAGCCGATTGTCTTGGTATCGGTCTGGACTGGGCATCGAGGCGATGCTTTTGATGCCTGTCGCTTTATTATGGAAACATTAAAATCGACCGCGCCGTTCTGGAAAAAAGAAATAATTGATTCAAACAATGTTGAAGGTGGGGAGAAAGGTTCCTTTGAACCTATGCGGGGAGAACGTTGGGTAACAGGTAACAGTAACGGCTATGCCAGGAACAACAACGGTTAATCCTGGCATAGCCGAATCATTTACTTAATATTTTAAGCCACGAGGCCTTCGCCGATGGTGACAACTTTCAGAGCGTTAGTACCGCCTTTCATGCCGGTTAAATCACCCTTGGTAATAATGATGGTATCACCCAATTGAGCAACATGACGACTCAATAGGCGCGCTACAATCTTACGGTTGACTTTGACATGATCCTGAGCTTCATGCGTAAAGTGTACCGGAAATACACCGCGATAAAGGGTCACCTTACCGAGCGTTTTTTCCTGGCTACTAAATGCAAAAATAGGAATGCCGGAACTGATTCTGGACATCCATAATGGTGTGGAGCCTGATTCAGTTAAGGCAACGATACCCTTGATGTTCGAGTGGTTCGCCATATACATCGCGGCCATCGCAATTCCTTCGTCAACACGTTTGAACTGCGATTCGACACGATGTTTAGAGACCCGAACACTACTTTCTTTTTCGGCTTCGATACAGATTCTTGCCATCGCTTCGACTGCCTTGACAGGATGATTTCCGGAAGCTGTTTCTGCTGAAAGCATGATTGCATCCGTTCCGTCAAAAACTGCATTAGCAACGTCACAAACTTCCGCTCGTGTTGGAATCGGATTATCGATCATCGATTCCATCATTTGAGTCGCCGTAATTGCGACTCGGTCAAGCGAACGTGCGCGGTGAATAATGTGTTTTTGCACGGCCGGAAGGCGAGCATCGCCAATTTCTACGCCTAAATCACCACGCGCTACCATGACGGCGTCTGAGGCGAGGATAATCTCATCGAGTACCTCATCAACGATTGCTTCGGCACGTTCGACCTTGGCAACGATGCCGGCATGACAATTTTCGGCTTCGAGCAGGCGACGTGCTTCGTGCAAATCTTCCGCACAACGTGGAAACGAAATGGCTACATAGTCGCAATCGATTCTAGCTACCGTTTTGATATCTTCCTTATCCTTATCGGTTAGGGCGGCGGCAGAAAGCCCCCCACCCAGCAGGTTAATACCTTTGTTATTGGATAGATAGCCACCGACCATGACGATGCAGTTAACACGCATATCAACCACGTCGACCACATCTAGCACAATTCGTCCATCGTCAAGCAATAAACGACTGCCAGGCTTGACTTCATTCGCTAACGGTTCATAACTGATTCCCACTTGGGTGTTGTCACCTGCCAGCGGGTCAAAATTAATATCCAACGCAAAATTTTGTCCTTGCTCCAACCAAACCTTATTGTCGGTGAAACGTTCGATCCGAATTTTAGGACCTTGCAAATCGGCCAGAATACCGACTTTACGTTTGGTTTTATGACTTAATTCACGAACCGCGTTGGCACGCTTGATGTGATCCTCGGCAGAACCGTGCGAGAAGTTTAGACGTACTACATCAACGCCAGCTTCAAACAAGCCTTCCAGAACTCCGGGCTTATCAGAAGAAGGCCCTAGTGTGGCTAATATTTTGGTTCTTCTTAACATATAAAAATAAACTTCAATTATTTAGCGTTGACTAATGCAATGGTGGTATCCAGCATACGATTTGAGAAACCCCATTCGTTGTCGTACCAAGCTAAAATTTTAACTAAATTGCCACCAGTGACTTTAGTCAAGGTTGAATCATAGATAGAAGAAGCAGGGTTGTGGTTGAAGTCAACAGAAACTAATGGTTTAGTGTTGAATTCCAGTACGCCGTTTGAACTTGCTGCTGCAGCCTTTAAAATTTCGTCAATTTCGGCTTTGCTGGTGGCTCTTCCGGCTTCGAATGTCAAATCTACCACCGAGACATTGATTGTTGGAACGCGAATCGCAAAACCATCCAGACGACCTTTTAATTCAGGCAGTACTAAACCTACGGCAGCCGCAGCACCGGTTTTGGTAGGAATCATTGATTGAGTCGCAGAACGGGCACGGCGTAAGTCGCTGTGATACACGTCGGTCAGCACTTGGTCGTTGGTGTATGAATGGATCGTGGTCATCAAACCTTTTACCAAACCGATGCTTTCATGCAAAGGCTTAACTACAGGAGCTAAACAGTTAGTTGTACATGAAGCATTTGAAATAACCGTGTCAGATGCTTTTAAAATTTGATGGTTCACGCCATATACAACAGTAGCATCAACGTCTTCACCACCTGGTGCAGAGATGATGACTTTTTTAGCGCCTGCCGTGATGTGGGCAGATGCTTTTACCTTGCTGGTAAATAAGCCGGTACATTCATGAACTACATCAACACCCAGCTCAGCCCATGGTAATTTTGATGGGTCACGTTCGGAAAGTACCTTAATTTTGTCGCCATTGATAACTAAATAGCCATCTTCCACGATAACTTCAAATGGAAATTTGCCGTGTACAGAGTCGTATTGGGTTAGATGCGCGTTCGTTGCGCTATCGCCTAAATCATTGATGGCGACAATTTGAATCTCATGATTACGTTTGTTTTCGTATAATGCGCGCACGATATTGCGCCCGATACGACCATAACCATTGATTGCAACTTTAATAGACATAGATTTCTCCTAAGGATTAGTGAAGTGAAAGTCATACTACAGTGGGTCAAAATACCCGAAAGTTGCCAAACTATACCAAAATACCGGGGGGTTAGTCTATTATTAGAAACCGACCGGAGTTGATATTGCTCAGGGTTGTTCCGGATAGAAGCGTTTATAGCTTGGCGGATTCAACTCCGAAGTGCAATCGCCAATAATAGGATATTAAGGAAGGCTAACTGATATAGTGCCAAGCTTTTTTCTATCCGACTAAAGACGAGAATGAACTTGAAAGACTACCATCAGTTAACCCAAGCACTAAGATACCA
>CANNKG010000042.1 GCA_947505105.1 Methylococcaceae bacterium
TACGATTCAGTCGTCACAACTTTTGAAACTTACATGCAAGATGCCAGTAAAATTCTTTGCGTTATGGATAAATTGCGCAGAGATTTTGCGGTTGCCGTGTGATTCATTCAAACTCGGGCAGGATATTATTTATCTGAGAAACTATAGCTGAAAATTTGCGAACGTGGAATGTCGCCATTCAGCATTGAATACTGATGAATCGCCATTCTTAGATGATCGCTGATAGTATTGCCGGGTTCGACGAGTAACAGGGTTC
Source organism: Methylococcaceae bacterium (assembly GCA_947505105.1). Classification (GTDB taxonomy): domain Bacteria; phylum Pseudomonadota; class Gammaproteobacteria; order Methylococcales; family Methylomonadaceae; genus SXIZ01. The sequence goes on from CANNKG010000042.1 coordinate 257, forward strand.
CATACGCTTCGTAAACCCATGAGCTACTTTTAGAAAAAAATTTTGATGCGGGTACGTCGACTATTCCTAATGATTTAGGATCTCCGGCTCTAGTGGCTTCAATTCTTAAAATGGTTTTATTCTCCAAGCCAGAGTCTTGCTCGATCTCTTCGCGTATTTCCGCTACAAAATTGCAAAGCTTTACAGGCGTCGCTACTTCATTTTTTGAGATGTAAATTTGATTCAGGCATTCGTTTAAAATGCCGTATTTGCCAAAACGCTTTGACCAATTAAGCCCACCGCCATCGCCTGAGCCGTTATCTTTAATTTCACCATCGCCTGAGCTGTTATCTTTATTTTTTGGCGTTTTATTACGTGGCTTTTGGGCGGCTTCAATCATATTAACCACTTTGCCATTGTCTGAATTATTGTCCGTCATGGCTGCTATCCTTTGGCGTTACATCGTTCAATAAATCGTTAAAATCGAAGCCTTCAATATCCGGCATCGCAATCAAGCCATCACACGCAAGCGCCGCCTCTTCTGCGGCCTGTTGTCCTCTGCCATTTGTGTCATTGTCCGCACATATCACAATTGTAGCGTCTGGCCGCTTTGCTCTCACAATGGCGGCCACGCTGGGCAGGTTGCCAGCGTCAAACGCAATAAAACATTGATGGCCTGTGGCTTGATGTAAACTAGCTGCGGTTGCAAATCCCTCGGCAATTAGCACCTTTTCGGTTTTGCCTCCGATCCACCAAAAACACCCCTTTTTCTGTCCGCCGGTTAGAAACCGCTTGGTGCCATCTGCGCTGATAAATTGCAGATTCATTAAGCGCAATGAGGCGTTAAATAAAGGCACGACCAACGCACCTTTATAGTCTTTAGTTCCATGGGCTTTAACTTGCTTACGCTCTAAATATGGATGATTTAGAACAGGTTTGGCATTCGCCATGATGTGCTGTGCTCTATTGGCAGTATTAAGATTCTTAGCCAATTCTTCACGATCACGTTGTTCTTTTCTTTGGCGTTGTTGTTCGGCAAATTTGCGCCGCTCTTCGGGGGTGAAATCTTGAATGGGTCCATCAAACTTCCAGTTGAATTTTGCACCGGTTCGAAAGTTCTCTAAATAGCCAGCGGGTCTGCCATCAATACAAAGCTTATAAGCACCGTTCAATGTACCGCGTTTATCGCCCTGATTATAGAAACGGCGTAAACGACCATCCGCTATAAGCTTGGGCGGTGGCTCCATATCATGCTCATATATGAAGTTTTCAAATTGTTGAACGATCTCGAAGTAATCAGCCATGACCAACCCCCAACGAATACTCAGCGACATGCAAATGAACGCCCCGAGACGTTTCTTTTTTGCTTCGGATCGTCTGAATGGGATAGCCTTGCTTGCGAAGTTCTCTAACGCGCGCGGCTGGGTGCGGAATATCTAAGTAAGATCGTGCCTCAAAGGTTGTAACCGGTTTAATTTTCAGTTCTTCGAGCAATCGAGATTGCTGTTCTATTGTTTTTGAAACTAATTTTTTCATTTTGCATTCCTTGCGGGTGACAGCAACCGCTAACGCGGTATATAATTACCGCTCGCTTTGTTATGGTTGCTGTCGAAAACCCGCTGATTTTTTAATTTGCGGGTTTTTTATTGCCTGTTGGTTTTCCATCTGTATTTCGCTTATTTAGCTCGAACTCGGCCTGATCAGCGATTGAAATGAATGCCGTTAAGGTCTCGATTTGATGGGCTAATGAAGTCAACAGGATTCCTACATTAACGCTGTTTTTGAAATTGCCTGCCTCAGTGTCGCTCATGACAATAAGTCCGATATTCTTTATGCTGTCAGACAAATTTTCCAATTCACTTAAAAAAGCGTCTTCAGAGTCCGCAAGCCATTCCAAGCGTTCGTTGCTCAGATTGGGTAATGCTGCTTCAAATAAATTATTAATGACTCGCTTGCTGGTAGGTGCGCTTATGAATTTCATGCTGCACCCCCAAAACCAGCAAATTTTATCTGCGAGGCCGGGTAAAATTTTTTAAACCTGAGCGCCACTTGAAATGAAACGCCAATAGCGATAACTCGCCGGTACAATACAATAGTAAAAACAGGGGTTGGTTTTTGGGCGCAATTTGGCCCGGTTGAATGGGTATTCATAGCGATGATCCAGTTAAATAGGGATAAACCGCCGCGAAAAGGTTGCAAGCTCTTGGGCGACGGCGTTAAGTGGCTTGCAACAACCGTTAACTGGAACGGCCAGCCGTTAGGCTGCCCAAATAACGCCGCCATAGAAGATAAACGGACTAATGCCGCTCTGAATGACAGACGAAAAAAAACCGCAAGGGTCGCGGTCATTTTCAGACCAGTTAAAAACGGGGTTGCAATCCCGACCGTTCTTTTTTTGAACGGCAAGAGAAGGATAGTTTCAAACGCCCACGCTGTCAACGCCAAAGCAGTAATTTTCCATTTCTTCTTACGGCGGCGATTTAGGCGACTTGGCTTGCTGGTGTCGTCAACCGGGCGATTACTCATGATTGCCTGCCTTCAGAATATCCTGCGTGTTTTCTTCCGCTTCAAGGGTCTGCTTGATCGTTTCCAGCGATTGCATAAAACGTTCGGTATCGTTCAACAAGATAACGATTCGACCAAGCGTCAACTCATAACATTCAATCGCGTCAAGTGTGCAATAAATCCGTTCCCAACCATCGAACAGTAATGTCTCAAAATTATAATGATCTCTGACGGACTGCCGCTGCTCAACCTGATCAATCAAGGCGTTCATAGCAAAGATCAAATTCTGATTAATTTCAAAATCAATCTGCTGATGTGGCGTTTTTTTAGCTCAGTTGTGACAATTTCCGGTATCTCGTCATAGTCATCATGGGTGAAAGCTATTCGGTGCTTGGCTTTTACCAAACGGTCCAAGGCATCACGTAAAGACGCATTGTGTCCAGAAGTGCGGTTTAGGATGTAATTTGGTTTGTTTAATTGATTCATATTATTTGCTTAATTAATTATATTTTTGCCATCGGTAATCCCGCCCGGACAATCCGCGCCCGGTACACTTGCGGGTCACGTTAATAATTAAGCTCTTTGAGAAGCAAACCAGTCTGCAAACTTTGGCTCGTTGATGTACATGCGTCGCGAGACGATCACCAACGCGCCTGATTCTGCTAGGCCGTTTTGTTTTCTAAAACGTGCTAACCAGCGAATCTGCGAGGGTTTGAGTTTGTCTTTATGTTTTTCTGTGAATAAATCTATTGGCGTGAAGTCGGCCAAAGGATCGTTTTGAATGGTTTCTAGCATTTTGCATTACCTTAAGTTGTTTTGAGGTGATGCAATACTAAATAAGTTAATTTTTTATAGCGGTGACTTTTTGAACAAAAATGCCTTCTAAAAATTCCCCGGTATGCAGAATTTTATTTATTGCTGCTTTATTATTCTTTTGGCTTTGTTAACCACGTCTTTCCCTATATCTTCCCCCCATGCAATACTTATTAATTCAGCCAACTCATTACCGCTAAATACAGAATCAATAAAATGGTGTGGTAAGTGCCAACTAAAACGGGTATCTGTATTCCAATTGAACTCATTGGTTAAAGTTCTAAGCAATCCTGATGCTTTTTTATAACGATCAGCTTCTTTTAGACGAAAATAAGCATATATTAATGATTTTTCCAAGCTCTCAATTACTGCTGTTGGGCTTGGTTTATGTCGATCGTAATGGCCATTTGCATTGATAAAGTCATCATAAAATGGATTACCAAAATAATTATCTTCAGCTTCTAAAGCATCAATTATCCAATCTCCAGGATCAAGGTTTAGTTCATAGTCAATGGGAATGTTTGGCTTATTGCTGCTTTGGTGTATTCGTTGCAGGCTTAAGGCTAACTTATTAGCTTGTTCGCTTGCATCTAACAATAGTTGTTTATAGCTGTTAATTTCTTTGGTTGTGTTTTTTTCAGCTTGTGGACTATGAATACTTGCAGAATAGGCGAAGCTTTCGAAAAAAATAATCCAAAATCTGGTTCTTATTTCTAAATCGGTTTCCCGATATTCACCTTGCCTATCAAGTTCTTCAGGTGTTGAAACAGTTTTAGTGAAATTCGCTTCTATCTTTTCTAAAATAGATTTAATCGCTAAAGCATTGTCAGACAGTTGATTTAATACCGCATCAGCATCATTGCTGATATGAGAATTAAGCACCTTATTAAACGCGTCGCGCGCTAGTTTAGGCCATGCTTGCATATTAACACCCCTTCAAAGTGCCATCCTTCAATGATAAGAGCCAAGCCAATCGGTTGAAGGTGTCCGACTTATCGCCCGCTAAAGCTAGGCTTGGTTAATACATTATAACGTGTAGTTAAACTAACGGCCTAAGACTTGCGTCATAATGCGTTCAGCTATGCTTTGCTTATGACTAATTGAAAGATGTACGTATCTCATAGTTGTTTTAAGGTCTTTGTGTCCTGCTAATTGGGCGATATCTTGCAATGTAGCGCCGTTCATCGCTAATTGGCTGCAAAAGTCGTGTCTAAGATCGTGGAAACGGAAATTGTAGACTTCAGCTATTTTTAGAGCCTTAGCCCATTGTTTGTCAAAATCCATAGGTCGATCAGGTTTTAAATCACTTGGAAAAATTAAACCGCTGCCAAGTTCTCTAAGCCTTCTCAATTCGATCATTGCGGGCGTTGGGATTGGACATACTTTCGGCTCGCCGTTTTTGGTCGTTTTTAGAAAGGCTAGTGAGTTTGCAAAGTCTATGTCTGACCAACGCAATTTCAATAACTCACCTCTCCGCATTCCGGTAGTCATCGCCAATAATACTAAGGCATACAGCTTAGGCCATTCGGAAGCCTGACAGGCATTAAGCAGGGCGGTTCTTTCGGTATCTGACAGGTATCGAATAAATTGCTGTTCTTCTTTTAAATGCTGAGTCTTTGCTACCGGATTATAAGCAATATAGCCTTGTTGCCAAGCATATTTAAAAATGCCTGATAGCGTTGTTCTGTGCCGGTTGACTGTGGAAGGTTTGCGGGTTCTAGCGAATGTGGTAGCTTTGCCTTTGCCGCCGTTCCCTCGAATGCAGGAACCTTGCTCGAAGGCTCTTAATTTTTGTCGGATAATATCGGCGGTCACATCCATAATCCGATAATTGCCTAATTCCTTACTCCAATAGATGGCCCGATTGATTTGATAAGGGTCTTTACCTCGCCAATTCTGCATATACTCGTCAATTAGTTGTTTGACAGTCATACGCGCGCCTTTAGTGCCTAACGCCTCTACGACCTCTCGGTCGGCTTCAATGCGTTTTGTCCAGGCGGTTGCATCGGTTTTACGGGTAAAGGTTTTTGAGGTGATTGCCTTACCTTGGCGATCTTTGATAATTGCTTTAAAAACGATTCCGTTTTTACGTTGAATTTTGCGAATAGTTGCCATAAAAACTCACACGGGCATAAAGATATGCCTTACATAGCTTTGCTAAATCCATTGGTGCCCTAATTGGTGCCCCGCTGGTGTTTATGTGTGTGTTTTTACCGATGGCAATTGAAATAAAATCCTTTTATTTCATTCGGTTATTGGCGCGCCCGAGACGATTCGAACGTCCGACCCCAGCCTTCGGAGGGCTGTACTCTATCCAACTGAGCTACGGGCGCGCAGAAGCGGCATTCTAACCGAAAATTGGGAAATTTACGATAAGTTTGTTGTGAATTGTTATTTTATCGATTGGCGATGAAGATGCCGCGGCGAGGAGCGGGGTGACCTTCACAGGTTAAATTCGGATTTTCGGCATCGAGAAAGTCTTGTAAAGATTGGAACGGCATCCATTCGGTGCTTCGCTGTTCTTCAATCGAGGTCTGATTAACATCAACTAAACGAATGTTTTTGAAGCCGCAGCGGCGCATCCAGGACATCAGGGTGTCGGCACTTGGGATGAACCACACATTGCGCATGCGTGCATAGCGGCCTTCAGGCACTAGGACTTCACCTTGTTTGCCTTCGATAATAAGGGTTTCAAGGACTAATTCACCATCGGAATTCATACAGTCTTTGAGCATTTGCAAATGTTCGATCGGCGAGCGCTGATGATACAAAACACCCATTGAAAATACCGTGTCGAACAAATTGAGATTCGCGGGTAAGGCTTCGATACCTAAGGGTAAAACATAGACTGGTGCAGGGCCATGTAATTTCTTGATCAGCTGGAATTGCATGACGTTTAATAGAGTATGGTCGATGCCGATGACCAATTTTGCGCCACTGCCCGCCATGCGCCAACAATGGTAACCGTTGCCGCTGCCGACATCGAGCACCACGCGATAGGTCAGAGGGGAGATATATTGTTGCAAGCGTTGCCATTTCCAGTCGGAACGCCATTCGGTATCCAGAGGGATGCCATAAATTTCATAAGGTCCTTTGCGCCAAGGGAATAACTTCCATAACGCCGCCCGCAATTCAATTTGCTGGAGTTCGGTGATTTCGTCGGTGCGTCCGATGGTCACGGCATCGGAATCCAGATTGATAAAGCGTGGTCTCAGTTCCGGCAGGTTTTTGATGGTCTTTTGCCAGTCGAGAATATTCCCATGCACATGAGGTGCTAATGCAGCTTCAATTTGTTCAGGTAATTGCGCTGACCACGCCTCGACATTGAGTTCGTTTAGCCATTGATAAAGTGAGTGGTAATCAATCATTGCTAAGATCGATCTTTATTTGGGGTTTTGAGAATTTGTTGCATTTATTGCCGAATCAGTTTGGAACGAGCACGCGCCGAATTCAGCAAGCATTGTTGTGCGATCAGTTAAGTGAGTATTGAGGATGGATACGTTGCGACTAGCCAATGGGTTGCCGCAACGTATTTTATAAAAAGCGATGATTATGCTTTAGGAGGAGCAAGTGCCTCAGCATTGCGTTTCGCCAAATCACTAATGACGCTTTGCAATGAGCCGGTTCTTGCAATTTCGTTGTCGAAGGTTGAGCGATAGTTGGTTACCAAGCTGACGCCTTCAATCATGAAATCGTAGACTTTCCACTGTTCGTTCACCAAAATCATCCGATAACTGACGTTGATCGGTTGAATGCCCGGCTGCAGCACTTCGGTATTGATCACAGCCTTGGTCGCATTCGGCTCCAGTGTCAGAGGCATGAAACGTATGGACCAATCTTTAAATTCCACAAAAGCTCTTGAATAAGTTCTAATCAATAAGGTTTGAAATTCTTTGGTAAAACGCGCGCGGTCTTCACTGCTGGCATTTTTCCAATTTTGGCCTAAAACCAATGCCGAAATTCGGTTGAAATCCACATGGGGGTTAATAACCGTTTGAACGAATTGGGTAATTCTTTCAAAATCCTTAATGAATGTCTTATCTTTTAACTTTAAACGTAATTGTTCAGATACATCTTGAATAGTCAACTGAGGACCGACTAAATTGTCAGCTGAAGCGACTGAGGGTAAAGCAAAATTGAGCATAGCCAACACTAAGGCTACTATCATAAAAAAAGCGGTCGGTTTGGTTTTCATAAAATTCTCTAAAAGCACCTAACATCAAACTATCATTATCAAATACGCCAAGTCATGATTTCAGAGCTATGTGTATCTTGAGGCGTTATATTAGGGGTAAAAAACGCCCGCAGAGATTACAATAATCTCTCCTAACTTGAGACAGTATAAGATGACACATCATAACATTAATTTCCCTGAGACTCGCATGCGAAGAATGCGCGCGCATGATTTTTCACGCCGATTAATGCGTGAACATAGTTTAACCAGTGCCGATCTGATTTATCCGTTATTTATCATTGAGGGCACCAATGAGCGGCAAGCTGTCGATTCAATGCCTGGTGTCTCCAGAATCACCCTGGATATTTTATTGACGGAAGCGGAAATTATTCAGCAACTAGGTATTCCATTGATTGCGTTATTTCCGGTGACCGCGAGCGATAAAAAATCATTAGCTGCTGAAGAAGCCTATAATCCAGAAGGCCTCACTCAACGAGCCGTCAGAGCCTTAAAAGCCGCATTTCCAAATTTAGGCGTGATGACCGATGTGGCGCTGGATCCTTTCACCAGTCATGGACAAGATGGTTTGATTGACGATAAAGGCTATGTGCTCAATGATGAAACGGTCGACGTATTAATCAAACAGGCGCTATCGCATGCCGCTGCTGGTGCCGATGTGGTTGCGCCCTCCGATATGATGGATGGCCGGATTGGTGCGATTCGAGAGGCTTTAGAGGCAAATGGGTATCGCAATACTCAAATTCTGGCCTATTCGGCAAAATATGCGTCGAGTTTTTACGGGCCATTCCGGGATGCGGTCGGCTCTGCCGGAAATTTGGGCGGCGGTAACAAATACAGTTATCAGATGGACCCGGCCAATAGCGATGAAGCCTTGCGCGAAGTCGCGCTCGACTTACAGGAAGGCGCCGATATGGTGATGGTGAAACCCGGCATGCCGTATCTCGATATCATTCGCCGGGTCAAAGATGAATTTGGGGTACCGACCTTCGCCTACCAAGTCAGCGGCGAATATGCGATGCTTAAAGCCGCCTCGCAAAATGGTTGGCTGAATGAACAACAGGTGGTATTGGAATCATTATTGGCATTCAAACGCGCAGGCGCGGATGCCATATTGACCTATTACGCGAAATCGGTGGCTCAATGGTTAGCAGCGAAATAGGGCATTGAACATGGACACTATCGATCAATATGCGGTGTTTGGCGATCCAATTGGACACAGTAAGTCGCCTAAAATTCACAGTTTATTTGCGCAACAGACCGAACAGCGCCTCAACTATACTGCGCAGCGCGTCCCATTAGCGGAATTTGAAAGTTGTGCGCGTCAGTTTTTTGAGCAAGGTGGCTTGGGTCTCAATTGCACCGTGCCATTGAAAGAAGTCGCCTGGCAATTCGCCGATCAGTTATCGGAACGCGCCCGTCTGAGCAAAGCGGTCAATACCTTGAAAAAATTGCCCGATGGACGTATTTTTGGCGACAACACCGATGGTGTGGGCTTGATTCGGGATTTGACGCTTAACCACGCATTAACACTGCATCATAAAAGTATATTAGTCTTGGGCGCGGGCGGTGCGACACGCGGAATAATTGGCCCAATACTCGAACAAGCGCCTCAACGATTGGTTATTGCCAATCGCAGTATTGATAAAGCATTGCGCTTAAGTGATGAATTTTCGCATGACCAGCTTTCAGCGTGCGGTTTTGAAGAGTTATCCGGACAATGTTTCGATTTAATCTTCAATGCCACGTCGGCCAGTTTGAGTGGTGACTTGCCTGATTTACCCGAACAACTCCTTGCCGAGCAAGGGAGTTGTTATGATCTGGCTTATGCGAATACCGCGACCACTTTTGTGGTTTGGGGGAATCAACAGCATGCCTTATTGAGTTTGGATGGCGTCGGCATGCTGGTTGAACAAGCGGCAGAGGCATTTTATCTTTGGCGGGGCATCCGTCCTGAAACTCAGCCAGTGATTGCATGGCTAAATAGTCAGCGAGGCTGAACGCATAAAATTTTTTAAAATTCGTTAACCTTGTCTTGAAAATAAAATTACCGAACCACATATCATGCATATAGAAAACGTTTTCTTTAAATTTTTAGAACTTTTAATTTTTTAGAGGAGCAAGATTATGGCAATCACCCGATACCAACCTTATCAACCCTGGAGTTTGTGGAATCAATTGCAAAAAGAACTTGAGCGTACCCAAGATGAAAAAGGTGCTGAAAGTTCAATTGCGACCGCTGAATGGGCTCCTGCTGTTGATATTAAAGAAGAAACCGATAAGTTTGTAATTCATGCAGACATACCAGGTGTTAAACCTGAAGATATTGAAGTTCATATGGAAGCTGGCGTCTTGACGGTCAAAGGCGTCAAGGAATCCGAAACTAAGACCGAAAAAGAAGGCTACAAACGCGTTGAACGTGCTTATGGTTCGTTTTATCGTCGCTTTAGTTTGCCGGATACTGCCGATGGTGATGCGATCAATGCCAAATGCAAACATGGCGTCTTGGAAATCATCATTCCAAAACGCGACTCCGTTAAACCAAAACGCATTAACGTGGCATCTGAAGAATAAGCCTTCCGCGTCGAGGACGAATCATCGTCCTCGACCGCTTAAGCCCTAAAATTATGCATTAGCCTTATTTCAGTTTTGCCCTCAAGCACTACAAAGCTATCGTGTAAAATAGTTTCGATGCAGTCATCTCATTCGAATTAAATTTCCCTTTACACGCCATGGTCAAATTAAATCCCCAACAACTCGCAGCCGTTAAGGCCATTGATCATCCTTTGCTGGTGCTGGCAGGAGCCGGGAGTGGTAAAACTCGGGTGATCACTGAGAAAATTGCCTATCTGATTCAGCAAGGCATGCCCGCAAAAAATATCGCGGCGGTGACTTTTACCAATAAGGCCGCGCGGGAAATGAAAAGCCGGGTGGCTAAATTACTGGTCGGCCAACAAAGTTCAGGACTCAGGGTTTCGACCTTTCACTCGTTGGGACTTGATATTCTCCGTAAAGAACACAAAACCCTGGGCTATAAGGCTAATTTAACCTTGTTCGACGAACAGGACAAGGCGACATTGTTGCGCAGTTTGATTAGCCATAGTGACGAACAATGCGATAGCGAAAAAGTCGATTTTTACGCGCATCAAATTGGTCAATGGAAAAATGCGTTTGTGACGCCTGAACAAGCTTTGGTCAACGCCGACCAGGATCACTATCATGCGGCGGTTTTGTATCGGGACTATAGTCGAAATATCAAAGCCTATAATGCGGTGGATTTTGATGATTTAATTTTGTTGCCGGTCTTGTTGTTTCAAGAAAACCCTGAAGTTCTGCAAAAATGGCAAAATCGGATTCGCTACTTGTTGGTCGATGAATATCAGGATACCAATATCACCCAATATCAATTGATTAAATTACTGACCGGTAATTTAGGGCGCTTTACGGTGGTTGGCGACGATGATCAATCAATTTATGCCTGGCGCGGGGCGCAACCTGAAAATTTGATGCAGTTACAAAAAGATTTTTCCCGTTTGCAGGTGATTAAACTCGAACAAAATTATCGTTCTACCGGACGAATTTTAAAAGTTGCCAATCATCTGATTGCGAATAATCCGCACGTATTTGAAAAACGCTTATGGAGCGAGTTAGGTTTCGGTGAACCGTTGCGAGTCTTATCGCACAAGGATGATCTCACCGAGGCTCAGCAAGTGGTTTCGGAAATTATTCATCACAAATTCAAAACCGGCGCCAATTATCAGGACTACGCCATTTTGTATCGCGGCAATCATCAATCTCGCCTGTTGGAGCGCTGCCTGCGCGAAAGCAACATTCCCTATTTCATTAGCGGCAGCACTTCATTTTTCGCATATTCCGAAATTAAGGACATTTTGAGTTATTTGCGCTTGTTCGTAAATCAAGACGACGATGCGGCCTTTTTACGAATTATTAACACGCCGCGCCGCGAAATCGGCCCGACCACGCTCGAAAAGCTAGGCGACTATGCTAATGAGCGCCATATCAGCTTATTTGCCGCCTCGACTGAATTAGGGCTTGCGCAACGACTCGGCGAAAAGGCTCATCGCCGACTCGAAAAATTCTGTCATTGGGTTAATGATACGGCGGACCGAATGCAACGCGGCGATACCTTTGCAGTCATGCAGGAATTTATCGATCAGATCGGCTACGAGCAATGGCTCAAGGAAAATAGCAAAACCGAGGCCGCTGCCGAGCGAAAAGTCAAAAATGTCTATGAATTAGTCGATTGGCTGAAGCGACTGAGCCAAAATGACCCGAGCGGTGAAAAATCGCTTGCCGAAATTGTCTCGAAAATCATGCTGATGGACATACTGGAACGCCAAGACGAACAAGAAGCCAGTCACGATCAGGTCAGTCTGATGACCCTGCATGCCGCCAAAGGCTTGGAATTTCCACATGTATTCTTGATTGGCATGGAAGAAAACATCCTTCCACATCAAAATAGTATCGATGCCGGGACTATCGAGGAGGAGCGCCGTCTAGCCTATGTGGGGATTACCCGCGCGCAACGAACCTGTACTTTTAGCTATTGTACGCATCGAAAGCGCTATGGCGAAGTGTCCGAATGTGAGCCGAGTCGATTTTTAAACGAACTACCGGCCGATGATTTGGAATGGATCAGCAAAAAGAAACTTGATCCTGAAGAGCAACGTCAGCGAGGCAAAGCCAATCTGGCGCATTTAAAGAGTTTATTGGCTTAAAGCAACCGATCTACTCCGAAAACACCCGAATCTGTGGTTTCACGCCCAAACACCTTAATAACCAAACTTGCCGACGATAAATCAGGCGGAACCCGAGTAATAAAATCGATAAGGCAATGAGCGGTAACCAGTTGTCAGCAAACTCGGGCGGCAGCAGGGTATTCGCGAGTAAAACCCCACCGAACATCAGCAACAAGGGTAAAAGATAGAGCAAGGCAGAAATTGACAGCAGGTGGGAATCGTCGATACCGACGTTCAATGCTTGACCTATTTTGACAGGGAATGCGCAGTCAACTTTGAATTCGCGTTTCGGCAGCATGGTTTGGACACTGGCGGTTGCGCAGGACATTTTTTGCTGGCAACCGCCACAAGCGCCGGTTTGCTCGGTACGAATCCAGACTTGACCGGCTTCGATCCGGGTAACAATGGCTTTGGCCTCGATCATATAAGCTCCTGACCCGGTAGGCTCACCTTAAGCACTTGCAGGGATTTTTCTTTAAATACCAGCTTACCTGCTTCCTCTACCACCTTGAATGCCTGTAGTTTTTGACCTTCGCACACGGGACTGATACAAGTCCCGCTTTCAGGTTCAAACAAAAAGCCGTGCATCGAGCAGCGTAGATACTGCAGATTAGCGTCAAAGATCGCATCCTCAGAGCAATTCAAAGGCCTATGCATGTGCATGCAATGATTCACATAAGCATAGACCTCCCCGTTAAAGCGAAAAACAATGACATTCAGCTTTCTCGGACGCAATGAGCCGCGCTTGAGTAGTACCTCGACACTCAAAAAAGCCTTTTCCGCCAAGTCTTGTGCAGCGATGATGTGCATTAATTAAGCCCAACTGACCTCAATTTGCTCAAGCCAGGCTTGCAGGCGCGCGTCGGTCAATTCTTTTTGATTGTCTTCATCAAGTACCAAACCTGCAAAGCGGGTATCATCAATCAGGCCCTTTGAATGGGTAAAGGTATAACCTTCACTCGATGTTAAGCCAATGACAGTTGCACCGCAATCGCAAAAGGCATCATAGAGCATACCGAGCGCATCGACGAAATTGCCGGGATAGCCCACTTGATCACCTAAACCGTAAAGCGCAATCGTTTTACCTGAAAAATCGGCACCTTGAAGGGTGGGTAAAAATTCTTCCCAACTTTCAGTTTGTGTTCCGCTGGTGAGTCCGGGCAATTCGCCTTCCCCGTAGGTTGGCGTGCCTAAGATCAAGACATCGTAGGCCAATAAATCCTCAACTTCAGCATTTTTGATATTGACCGGTTTGTCGGCGATACTTTCACCAATATATTTGGCAATACTCTTAGCGACTTTACGCGTATTACCGGTATCGGTTCCGAAAAAAATTCCTACTTTTGGCATGAGGGTGACTCCTTAAAGAATAAAAATGAATCAAAGCTGGATCTGCAACAAGCTTGCTTTATCCGTTGTAGTTTGAGGTTCCCATTGAGCGCTAGTAAACGTTTTCAAAGTGACCGCATGCAAACGCCCGGAAGCAAGCGGTTCATTCATTGTCGCCATGACCCCCTGATGTTGTTTTACCATCGATAAATCGGTAAATTGATCGCTGACTACGGTGATCGTCAGATTGCAGCCTTCACCTTCGATAAAAATTTTGGCTTGCGGATAGTCTTTTAAAATCAGTTTTTCAACTTCCGAATGAGTAATGGTTTGAGTGCTAGTGTTATCGGTTGGTTGAGTCGCAGCCTGTAGTTTCAGGAGTAAACTTCCGTCTTTGGACATCGCTTCGATAATGTCGCATCCGCCGATCAATTCACCGTTGATAAATAATTGCGGAAAGGTAGGCCATTTAGATATCGACGGCAGACGCTCACGGATAAACGGGGCTTTCATCACATTGACATAAGTGAAAGGAATTTGGGTGGCGTTCAGAATTTCGATGGATTTGCCTGAAAAACCGCATTCTGGCGCAGTAGGAACGCCTTTCATGTAGATGATGACCGGATTTTCGGCGAGTTGTTTGAGGATGGTTTCTTTAGTGCTCATAAATAGTTAACTCAATCAGAATAATGGGAGATTCAAAACTTATTCGCCGGCGGATAGCCGCTGCAAGTTGGGGGCCTCACGTTCGATCACCTGAATTGCGGCCTCGCCACGAATCACTTCAGCATTCACGATGCATCGTTCGACCTGTTCCTGCGAAGGCATATCAAACATAGTCTTGCGCAATACCTTTTCCATAATGCCGCGCAAGCCGCGTGCACCGGTATTACGTTCAATAGCTTGTTCGGCAATTTCGACCAGCGCATCTTGAGTAAAATCGAGCTGAACATCATCGAAGGCAAACAATTGTTGATATTGTTTAACAAGGGCGTTTTTGGGTTCGGTCAATACTTGAATCAAGGCATCAACATCCAAAGGTTCAAGCGGCGCAATGATCGGAAAGCGGCCAATAAATTCAGGAATTAGACCAAAGCGTTTTAGATCATCCGGTTGAGTCGCATTTAGCATCGCTTCGAGACTCGGCTTGTCGTCAGGATTACTAACTTCGGCATGGAAGCCGATTGCAGTTTTCGGTGGCTTCAGACGTTTTTCGATATGTTTTTCAAGCCCCGGAAACGCACCGCCGGCAATAAACAGGATATTACTTGTGTCGATCATCGTCGTTTCAGGGCCATGCAATTCTTTGCGACGACCTTTAATTGACACTTTCACTTGCGAACCTTCGACCAAGCGTAATAATGCCTGCTGCACGCCTTCACCACTGACGTCGCGCGTTCCAAGCGCCTGTTCGGGACTGCGGGCGATTTTATCGATTTCATCGAGATAAACGATACCCCACTCAGCCTTACTAACGTGGCCGTCTGCCACATCAAGTAAACGTACCAGGATATTTTCAACATCATCGCCGACGTAACCCGCCTGGGTTAGGGTCGTCGCATCAGCAACCGCAAACGGTACACCGACAATTTTGGCAAGCGTACTGGCCAGCAGTGTCTTACCGGTACCGGAAGGTCCAATCAATAAAATGTTTGATTTGCCGATCTCTACCTCGGAATTGGCTTCACCTATTCCGCCTGAAGTTGCATTCACATGTTTGAGGCGCTTGTAATGGTTATACACAGCCACCGATAAAATTTCTTTGGCCAGATTTTGACCAATCACGTACTGGTCTAAAATCGATTTAATTTCGATGGGTTTGGGGAGAAACTCCTGCATTTCAGTCAATTCCTTCTTTTTCCCCCAACTTGAGACCACTTGGCTTGCCAGTAAAACGCAGGCCTCGCAAATATGGCCTTCGGTCCCCGCAATCATCGGCACGGAAGGCGAGGCTTCAATGCCGCAGAATGAACAATGTTTAAGTTCTTTAGCCATGATTCTCACTTTTAGGTTAAGTCTGTAAACGGTTTTGCGGCCATTCGCGTCGCCGCGAAAGCTTCTTCTACATCTTTCCCGACGACAAACTTGCCAACCAGGATCGCTGACAGATACGTCTGGTTCGTTCCTGCATTAGCTGTCTGATCTTAGGCGTCGCTTTTTGCAAAGAAATGGTTTCAGCATGAATGATTTTCATACATTGAATCAGATGAAAACCCACTTCAGTCTCGATCGGGCTACTAATTTCCTGTTCCTTTAATTTGAATAAGACTGCATCCAATTCAGGAAACAAGATTCCGGCAGTGACATCGCCTAAATTACCGCCGTTCATTGCCGTCGGGCATTCGGAATTTTTTAATGCAAGATCAGGGAAGCGAAATGGTTTGCGTTTGAGCGTTTCGCCAATCTCCGTAATGCGTTTTAAAGCCTGTTCATAGGTGTTTTCAGGATAATCAGGATTAATGCTGATTAATATATGCCGCGCCTGACGTTTTTCGGGAACATGAAATTTTTCAGGATGCGAGTGATAGAAAATGCCAATTTCAATTTCACTAACTTTAGGAGAACGTGAGGCAACTTTATCAAGGATCGCATTCACTAAACATTCGCGCCTAATGGCCGCTTTAAATTCAGTGAGCTCAAGCTCATTCGATGTTAAAGCCTGTTCAAATTCTTGCGTCGTCTGAAAGCGATCATGAATCAGTTTATACGCCCGCTCCACTTCACCGTCAGGGACGATCACCATCGCAGCTTCGTCGGAACTGAGCACGCGCGATTCAAGATCATATTCGTATTTAGCTCTGGCGTTTGCCTGTTGCAATTGCTCACTATCCAGTTCCGCCGGAGGCTTTTCAAATAAATTCAAAGCTGTGCGTAACAAAGTATAAGCATCCACTTGAGCGTGTGCCGGTACCATGGTTTTATTCCTCCGGTTCTCTAAAATTAGCGGGATCAGCAGGTTCCAGAGCCGCTTCCGGTACTTGCAAGGTTCTTCCCGGAAAGCGCACATGATATTGCAATGGCGTAAGCTCTCTGAGCACCTTTAAAATCTCGCCTTCAGAGCCTTTCGCAACCAATACTTCACCGTTGATTCCAAGATCGAGCCGACACAGCACTTTGTCGCGAAATTCGAAACGACTCGGATTCCACGGTGCGTCGGCAGGAATCAATTCCTCAGCCCGGCAGCCGACCATGCGGCCTTGTTCGAGGAAATGCACGGTGTAGATAATCTGATCTTGCAGAAACGTGCCGACTTCAATGACATGGCCGACGCTACCGCGTCGAATCAATAAATCGCCCACCTCTCGACCCGGATAAGTGCCGTCGTTACGCACATTGCGCGTTACCCGGACGGCTTCGCCGAAATCAAAACGCTCGGCATCAAAACGATCTTCAATCATGTTTGAATATCACTCAATGAAACGAATATCGTTTGCGGTTCGGTCATTTTAAAAACCTTAAACACTTTTTCGGTTTGCGCATCGGATTCGACGAAATCCTGATAAGCCCGTTTCAATAGTTCCCGATAAATCGCCTTTTTGGCATCATCTTCTTCGGGAAATGCCCCCTTGGCCTGTTCGATATAATCATGGAAACGCTGCAGAATATGCAGGCGATTAACATGTACGATGCCGGCTTCGTAGTCGAGTTCGAAATAATGCAGAAAATCTTCTGCAGATTCGAGTTCTTCAAAATCGTCTTCTAAACTCATAAGGCACCTAATGACTAATAAAAAATATGATATTGGTTCGAAAGCAATCGATAATTCGCAATGAATACAACACCGTCAGCACATCTTATAATCTGGAATTTTATTTTTGCGTATTTCTCTATCTTGGGAACCGTTGTACAGGCATACGAAACACCTGAAGTCAATCCACCTTGACTATTCGTTCCTCCACCAAAGCCAATAACCCTTTAGCGCCAATCCGATCTTTTTCATCCACTTCAACTAACTTCTCAAAAATACTGCGGCTTGTGCTCAAATTTTCCATGCGCATATTCAAAAATCCGATTGATTTCAAGGTAAATAAATACAAACGTATGCGAGTCATCGATTCCTTCGGCGCAGTTTGAATACGCTCCAAAGTCAGTTCACACCAGTTTGCCGGAAAATCGATACCGTTACGGATCAATTCAAAGGCCTTTTCGGAAATCAACAAAGCCTCGGCAAGGCGATGCTGGTAGTAATAAAACCGGTTCAACGCAACCAAAACATTCAATGATTCGGGTGATCTTAAATAGGCCTGCAGCAGCGGCAATTCGGCCTCACCGTTGGCGTAGCCTTCAGAGGCTGAAACGATCAGTGCTTGTACTTCAGGACTATCCGGCTGTTCAAAATACAAATCCTGCGCATCAAATTCGAGCAAATCCATCAGGCACCTTCCGTTTCGTTATGACACACTGAGTCGGCTTCGCATTCAGTGCAGCTTTCGTTCTGAATAACGACCAAAGGCTGTTGCTGGCCGGACTCAAGCTTATCGAGCCGTTCAACCAGACAATTGATGGCCTTCCCAATCGGATCGGGCATGACGTTGTGATCAAGATCAATGCCCTGCGCGTTTTGGATTTTAATCCCTTTGTTCTGGATTACTCGCCCCGGAATGCCAATTACGGTACAGCAAGGCGGTACATCTTTGATGACCACCGAGTTTGCACCGACTCTGACGTTATTGCCTAGGGTAATCGCGCCGAGAATTTTGGCCCCCGCACCCACCAGCACGTTATCGCCGAGCGATGGATGACGTCGGCCTTTATTCCAACTGGTTCCACCCAATGTCACGCCATGATACAGCGTGACGTCATTGCCGATAATCGCGGTTTCGCCGATCACCACGCCTGCGCCATGATCGATAAAAAAGCGTTTGCCGATCGTTGCGCCAGGATGAATATCGACATTGGTTAACCAGCGCGTAAATGCCGCGAGTAAGCGTGCCGAAAATTTCCAATTGGCATACCACCAACGATGGCTGATCCGGTGAAGGATCACCGCATGCACCCCTGGATAAGCGAGCAGCACTTCGATCAGGTTCCGTGCCGCCGGATCGCGTGCAAAAACACAGCTCACATCGGCATGCCATTCCTGCCAGAGACTCCTCGCCCCTCCGGGCTGATGCGGTGAAAAAAACATCATTTAATCAGGGTCCAGGTGGTTTTGCCCGGTTGTGGAATGCCGGGAATGCGAAAGTAGCTACCGGGATACCGATCATCCAGTTCACGAGGTTGAAGCGGAACTTGTTTGAGATCATTTTGTGCAGTTGATGGTTGTTGATTGTTACGCATCGGACACCTCACTGTAGGCTGTGTAAAAATTGATTCAAATCTGTTGCTTGTGGTGCTCGCTTATGTAAATTGACAAATTGTCGAATCACAGGAAGCAAACGACCGGCTTGGCCGCGATTAATGCCGATACCCAACTGCTGATAGGCATGCATGACGCCTTGGCTGCCGGAGTGCTTACCGAGCACCAGTTGATGCTGGCGACCCACTACGGCAGGATCGACGCCTTGATAATTCTGCGGATCTTTAAGGAATCCATCGACATGAATGCCAGCTTCATGACTGAACACATCTCGGCCGATCAAGCTTTTGCGACTGCCGATCGTATCGCCTGACGCCATCGCCACTTGCTGAGAAAGTGCAGTAAAGCCGCTCAAATCGATACCGGTATCGATACCGTACAATTGTTTTAATCCGACCACGACTTCTTCAAGTGCCGCATTTCCGGCCCGTTCACCTAAGCCATTCACGGTTGTATTGACGTGAGTTGCACCGGCAAGCGCCGCGGCAAGCGTATTGGCGGTCGCGAGTCCCAAATCATCATGCGCGTGCATTTCAATATCCATATCGGTCGCCGCACGCAGTTGTTTGATCGCCTCAAAAACACCAAACGGTTCCATAATGCCGACGGTATCGGCGAAGCGAATGCGGATTGCGCCGGAAGTTTCCGCACATTCGGCCATTTGTTTTAAAAAATCACTATCCGCGCGTGAAGCATCTTCGGCGCCGACACAGACCTTCATTCCCGCATCGACTGCGGTTTTGACGCAGCGCTCAATGGTTGCCAAGACCCAGCCTCGGCTTTGTCTAAGTTTGTGCTGAATATGCTGATCGGAGGCCGAAATCGACAAATCGACCATTTCGACGCCTAAATTCAAGCAATGCGTTAAATCTTCATCCCGCATCCGCGACCAGATCAACAAGCTGCTCGGAAGTTTCAAGGCTGCTATCGCGCGGATTTCTTCTCGTTCCTGCGCTCCCATGGCCGGAATCCCAATTTCAAGCTGAGGGACCCCCATCATCGAAAGCTGCCGGGCTATGCTCAATTTTTCCTCGAATGAAAATGCAACCCCTGCCGACTGTTCGCCGTCACGTAAGGTGGTATCGTCAATCACAATCGAGCGCATAGCCTTGTTCATAAGCTGATCTCAAGCGAAAGTTGGCTGAAAGGCCTGTTCAGGATTGGCAACCGGACCATCACCTTCCCAATACGGCGATAATTTGCGTAAGGTCGCAACGATCTGCGGCATAATGTTGAGCACATCATCAACATCGCTCATGGTGTTATAACGTGAAAACGAGAAGCGAATCGTGCCATGCGCTGCCGTGTATGGAATTTGCATGGCTCGCATGACATGCGAAGGCTCAAGTGAGCCTGAGGTACAAGCCGAACCGCTTGAAGCCGCAATGCCGGCTTTACTCAGCATCATCAAGATGGCTTCACCTTCAATATATTCAAAGGCAATATCGGTGGTATTCGGCAAGCGGTTATTCAAATCGCCGGTGATGAAGCAATGCGGAATTTTTTCCACAAGTCCTTGCTCCAAATGATCACGCATCGCCTTGACCTGGATATTTTCATATTCCATGTATTCGAGCGCGAGTTCACAAGCTTTGCCTAAACCGACTATCGACGCAGTATTTTCAGTACCGGCCCGACGACCGCGTTCTTGATGACCGCCGCGTAATAACGGACGAAAACGAGTGCCGCGCCGTAGATATAAAACGCCAATGCCTTTCGGCGCATGCAGTTTGTGACCGGAGATCGAGAGCATGTCAATTTTAGTATCTTGCAACATCATCGGAATTTTGCCGACCGCTTGTACCGCGTCAGTGTGAAACATCACCCCCGCAGCACTAGCCAGTTCTGCCATTTCGACGACTGGGAAAATCGTGCCGGTTTCATTATTCGCCCACATCACCGAGACGATTGCGACTTGGTCGGAGAGCATGTTTTTGTAGGATTCAAGATTTAAACGTCCGCACTTATCGACCGGTAGTCGATGAATGGTGTAACCTTCTTTTTCGAGATTTTCACACAGACTCAAAATGGCCGGATGTTCGACCATGGTAGTGATGATTTCCTTACGGTTCGGCTGCGCCTTGATGGCCGACAAAATCGCGGTCGAATCGGATTCTGTGCCGCAAGAGGTAAAAATAATCTCCGAATCGTGTTCCGCGCCGATTAAGGCCTGCACTTGCCGCCGCGCATGTTTTAAGGCTTGCGCGACCCCGTCGGCAAAGCGATGAATCGACGACGGATTACCGAATTGTTCGGTAAAAAACGGGATCATCACATCGACGACCGCGCTATCAACTTTGGTCGTCGCATTATTATCCAAATAGATATCAGGCATGACTGATCCCCTCGATATTGACGAGTTTTTCAGGCTTAGGCATTTCCGAAGCCGGGACAACCTTGATAAATTCGCCGAGCACTTCCATTAGGCGTTGCTGAATGCCGGCAATGGTCATTGCCGCCATCTGGCAGCCGTTGCAGGCGCCGGTCATATTGACGTAAGCAGTATTGCCGACCACTTCGACGAGTTCGACATCACCACCGTCGGCCATTAATTGCGGCCGTAATGAATTCAGCACGTCTTCGATTTTTTTGATCCGTTGTAAGTTCGTCATCGGCTTTTTCTCAACCTTGGCTTCAACTTTTGGAAGCGAGGCCGCTTGTGGATCAAAAGTTTCGCCACGCTCTTTGAGCACGCGTTCCAAAATCGCTTCGATATCTTCATGACAAGCCGCGCAACCACCGCCGGCCTTGGTGAAATTAGTCACATCCTCAACGGTACGCAATTTATTCGCCCAGACCATTTCTTCGATCATCACCGCATCAACCGCAAAACATTTGCAAATCAACGCGCCTTCTTCATGATCATCTTTCCACTCGACGCCTCGGAAATTGGCAATCGCGGCTTGTAACGCTTCGCGCCCCATCACTGAACAATGCATTTTCTCAGGCGGCAAGCCATCGAGTTCTTTAGCAATATCTTGATTAGTCACTTTTAAGGCATCATCAATGGTCATACCCTTGATGATCTCGGTTAACACCGACGATGAAGCAATCGCAGAGCCGCAACCGAAAGTTTGAAAACCGGCGTCTTCAATAATCTCGGTTGTTTCGTTGACTTTCAAGGTCAAGCGCAAGGCATCGCCACAACTGATCGATCCGACCTCGCCAATCGCATTAGCACCAACAACGGCGCCGGCATTTTTGGGGTTGAAAAAATGATCTTTGACTTTATCTGAATAATCCCACATGGCACAATCCTCGCTGGCTTAAGAACAGGTTTTGGTTGGTGCACCGGTATCACTCGTATTGAACGAGGTTCCGCAAGCACAACTTTTCACCGCATTGGGATTGGTGAACTTAAAGCCCGAACCATCCAGACTATCGATAAAGTCGATCGACATGCCGTCTAATTTCGGGAAGCTTTCTGGATCGACAAACACTTTGACTGAACCGCAATCGATCACGGTATCATCAGTCTTTTCCCGTTCTTCCAGGCGCAATCCGTAAGACAGGCCGGAACAGCCGCCATCGGTGACCTCAATACGTAAGCCACCGGTCGGTTTATCCGAACTACTAATAAAACGCCCCACAGCAGTTATGGCGCTTTCAGTTAACGTTATCATCTTTTGAATCTCCTGAACGGTTTGGCATTGATTTTGTAATGATTAATGCAACCTGTGTGCCAGATTCGGATACCCTGCTCAAAGCCTTATGAATACTGGTTTTTATGCTTTAATCACCCACCACCGACGAGTCGTTTCATGACAATTGAGCGAATTTTGTCGGGTTTGCTACAAAACTTTTGGAGAACACTATGAACATAGAAGATTTGGACTTAGGCGATGTCGTATTTGCTGCACACGACATTATTGATGACGGCACTATGCCCGAATCCGAAGCAGGCCTGATTCTGGCCCAAAATGGTGCGCGCGGTGTCATTGTGATGAAAGGACATATTGAGGAACAACCCTCACGTAGCGTATTCCTGGTGCGTTTTGAGGATCAGGAATTGAATTTAGGCAGGCCGATCGGCTGTTGGAGCGAAGATTTGAGAAGTCCTGAGTAAATAAATAACTTGCCTATCAAATGCCCTCGTCCTCTCAGGAGAGGGCTAACTTATCACTCCATAATCCTAAAAAGAGCAATTGAGGCCTTAAAATTCCGTTCGCACTGAGTTTATCCAAGGGTTGAACGGGATTTTAAGGGCTCACCGCCTGGGTGAACGCATAGAAAACGGTCCATGCTTCGACTGGGCTCAGCACGAACGGTTTTCTATGCGTTTAACGGCGTTTTTTAGGATAATGCAGGACGCCCAACTTGACTTGATTGAAGTCAAGTTGGGCGCGAAGCCAAGCTCAGAATTTGTCAAAACGATCCAGGTTCATCACTTTGGTCCAGGCATTGACAAAGTCCTGCACAAACTTTTCTTTCGAATCTTCCGATGCATAAACTTCTGCCACCGAACGCAACTCGGAGTTAGAACCGAAGATCAGGTCGACGGGCGTTGCTGTCCATTTAACCTGATCGCTTGCTCGATCCCTCCCTTCATAAAGACCCTCAGATGATGACTTGCTCCATTTGGTGGACATATCGAGCAGGTTCACGAAAAAATCGTTACTCAAAACACCCGGGTGGCTAGTAAATACCCCGTGTTGTGTATGTCCGGCATTGGCATCCAACGTCCGCAATCCGCCAACCAACACCGTCATTTCGGGTACGCTCAAGGTCAGATAATTCGCGCGATCGATTAGCATTTCTGCAGGTGAGCGCTGATTATCCTTGCTGAAGTAATTGCGAAAACCATCCGCTTTGGGTTCCAGAACCTCGAAAGACTTGGTATCCGTTTGTTCCTGCGCTGCATCCATACGACCCGGATTGAAGGGCACCGGTACTTTGTAGCCCGCTTTATTGGCGGCGGTTTCAATCGCAGCAGAACCACCCAACACAATGACATCGGCAAGCGACACTTTTTTTCCGCCTTTCAGAGTGCGATTAAAATCGGTTTGGATTGCTTGCAGGCGATCCAAGACCTTGGTCAGTTCGGCTGGATCATTGACTTCCCAGTCCTTCTGCGGTGCCAGACGAATTCTAGCCCCATTAGCGCCACCGCGCATGTCGGTACCGCGGAACGTTGCCGCAGAAGCCCATGCGGTTCTGACCAATTCCGGAACCGTCAGGTCTGAGGCCAGAATGTTCGACTTCAGCTTGGCTATATCTTTGGCGTCAATCAGCTTGTGATCTACTTTAGGAATCGGGTCTTGCCAGACAAAATCATCTGCAGGTACTTCGGCACCTACATAGCGCGCCTTCGGCCCCATATCGCGATGGGTCAGCTTAAACCAGGCCTTGGCAAACGCAATTTCAAATTCCTTAGGGGTATCAAGAAAGCGCTTGGAGATTTTTTGGTACTCGGGGTCGGTTTTCAAGGCGATATCGGTCGTAAACATAATAGGTACGTGGCGCTTGCTGGAATCGTGCGCATCAGGCACAAAATTGGCACCCTGACCGTTTTTGGGAATCCACTGCGTTGCACCTGCAGGGCTTTTGGTTGTTTCCCAATCAAAAGTATAAAGCCAGGTCAAATAATCATGGGTCCAGCGGGTCGGATTGGTTGACCACGCGCCCTCCAAGCCGCTGGTAACGGTATCGGCACCATGCCCCTTACCGCATTTGTTTTCCCAGCCCGTGCCTTGAGCCTCAATAGCGGCAGCCGCAGGTTCCTTGCCGACGCATTCTTCGGGCTTATGCGCACCGTGCGCCTTGCCGAAGGTATGACCACCCGCGATCAGTGCCACGGTTTCTTCGTCATTCATCGCCATGCGACCAAAGGCTTCACGAATATCCTTGGCTGCGGCCAAGGGGTCTGGTTTACCGCCTGGACCTTCCGGGTTGACGTAGATTAGCCCCATTTGCACGGCAGCCAGGGGTTTGGCTAATCCGCCGTTTGAGTCGTGACGTTCATCGCCGAGAAATTTCTTTTCCGATCCCCAGTTGACAGCTTCGGCCTCCCAATCGTCTGCACGACCGCCTGCAAAGCCAAGCGTTTTAAACCCCATATCCTCCAAAGCAACGTTGCCCGCCAACACCATCAGGTCAGCCCACGAAAGTTTGCTGCCATATTTTTGTTTGACCGGCCACAACAGACGCCGGGCTTTGTCCAGATTGACGTTATCCGGCCAGCTGTTCAGTGGCTCAAAGCGTTGCTGACCGCCGGAGGCACCGCCGCGCCCATCAAAGATCCGATATACGCCAGCACTATGCCAAGCCATGCGGATGAAAAACGGCCCGTAATTACCGTAGTCTGCCGGCCACCAAGGTTGGGAGGTTTTCAGTACGCTGGCGATATCTTTTTTCACCGCGTTAAGGTTGAGGGTTTTAAATTGTTCAGCATAGTTGAAGGTTTTGCCCAGCGGGTTAGACTCAGCCGAATTCTGTCGCAGCGGTTTCAGATCGAGCTGTTCCGGCCACCAAAAATTATTCATCGTCGGTTGAGTCTCGGCTAGTGCAGGATTGACCGTCAACACTGTTGAAACGGCTACTGCTAAAGCAGTAGCGAGGAAAGCTTGTTTTAAGTTCATAAAATACCTCTGCTCCTTGTAGGGGGGGGATGCGAATAAGCATATTGTAGTTTTTCGGTTTAGATGCTATCGACGCTTCGAGTCTACCACGGATGGACTAATTGGCTACAACGCGTGGTAGTTACAAACTCGTCTTATTCGAGCAAAACCGATTTTGCTTAATGCACCATTGTCATAGTAAGTTTCAAATATACGTATTAAGGGCTGACCAATAATCATTTCGGCAGATATATTCAATCGGAAAACGCATACATTTTGAAATTGATTTTATCAATACCGCCATTATTCAAATCAATATACTTGAAACCGCAAGGTGATATTATTAAGAGTTAATTGGCATATGCCGAGCTACTCATACTGCAGCGGATAACAATTTATGAATTTGCGTGATTTGAGCTATCTCGTAGCGGTAGCAGATTTAAAAAACTTCAGTCAGGCGGCAGATCGATGCTCAATCGGTCAGCCAACCTTGAGTACCCAAATCAAAAAGCTTGAAGATTATCTGGGCGTAGACTTATTTATACGCGAGAAAAATAGCGTCGAGGTGACCGAAACCTGCCAAGAGATTTTACCCTTGGCAAGAAACGTACTCGCCGATATTCAGACTATTCGACAAATCGCCGCCCACGCCAGCGATCGACATTGCAATATGCTGTCGATCGGTGCGTTTCCCTCTTTAGCCAGTTATGTGCTGCCGGAATATGTATTCCGTATCAAGCAACATTTTCCTGACCTTAAACTACAATTAGTTGAAGAAAAGACTGATTCACTGCTTCGATTACTACTCGATAAAAAGCTAGATGCGGCATTGCTGGCCTTGCCTGTGGAATATGAGACGCTGGAATGCCGCACGCTGTTTGAAGACCCATTTACCTTAGCGGTGAATATAGATCACCCCCTGGCTCAACAGAGGGAAGTTGATCTTATGACGGTAGCTCAGGAGAAATTGCTGTTACTAGACGAGGGCCATTGTTTGCGGGATCAAGCCTTAAAACTATGTAACCCTGCTCGCTTCCTGGAACATGATTTTCGCGCTTCCAGTCTGGAAACGCTACGTTTCATGGTTAAGAACGGCGTTGGGGTAACACTGATGCCTTCCGTGGCGATTCAGTCCGAGGATAGTGATATTCGCTATATCGAAATTCGTCAGCACCCCAGTCGCACTATCGCGTTTGTTTGGCAGCGGACGCATCCGCGTAAGACGATCCTTGAGACCTTATCCAAGCTATTGGCTTATAAGCCCCTCCCCTAAGTTTCAAATTTAATTCGGATAATTGAGCGCCATAAATGCGATATCGATTAACTATTTGTCCTGATTACTGTTGACTGATCAGTAACTAACGTATGCAATTTTCAATATCTTTTCAAGAGTGTCGCTATTTTGTTCATGTTTTGTCAATATATTGAAGATGTGATTTGTAAAGTTTTTTGAAAACAGCTTGATAATAATCGTAAGCGTGATAAATATAAGTCTCAAAGAAGGCACTAATTGCGATCAAGTTAATCCATAGGCAAATCAATCTTGATGTATAAGTTTTGTATAAGTTTTATTTAACAATTAAGCCCTAAGTTTTTAAAAAATATCGAACCTTTAGCTAAATTATGGTCTAACCCTCTAGTCAGTTGTTATTAAAATACTCCTCTATAATCCCTCCATGGCTGTCTTATGGAGGGGCTTTTTATTTCACTCTCGTTCCTCTTTTAAAACGGCCTGTATTGTTTTTCTAAAGTTTTTTATATACATTTGCCTTGGTTGGTCTGAATCTAGCTCAGTTAGATTAAAATCTGAGGCTAATCTTAAAGCTACTTAATATTTTCTGGATGTTATGAATATTTTAATTACTGGTGGTACAGGCTTTATTGGCAGTGCTTTAACTCAAAATCTACTTAGCCAAGGTGAAAACGTTACCTTATTTTGTCGTAACCCTGAAATGGCTAAGAAGCGTTTTGGTTCTATTTCGACGGTTACCGATTTAAATACTTTGAATGCTAAGCATCAATTCGACGTCATCATCAATCTGGCTGGCGCTCCGATTTTTGACAAACGATGGACTGAAGCACGTAAGCAAATTCTCAGGGATAGCCGCATTACGTTAACTCATCAGTTGATTGCCGCAATTGAACGAATGGAGATTAAGCCTTCCCTATTGATTAGTGGTTCGGCGATCGGCATTTATGGCGATCAAGGCGATACCATACTGACCGAGGATAGTCCTGCAATCCCTGATTTCTCTCAACAACTCTGTGCTGACTGGGAAGCTGCCGCCCTTGCGGCAGAAACTTTGGGCGTCAGAGTAGGTATTATTCGAACCGGACTGGTTTTGGCGCATGATGGAGGGTTATTACAACGAATGTTATTGCCTTTCAAATTGGGTCTCGGCGGGCAACTAGGTTCAGGTAAGCAATGGATGTCTTGGATTCATCGGGAGGATTGGTTAGCTATCGCGAAAGCTATGATTGATGATCCGACGATGCAAGGCATTTATAATGCGACAGCGCCTACGCCAGCGATTAATTTAGAATTTACCCGCGCCTTGGCAGCAGCGATTAGCCGTCCCGCCTTATTACCAGTTCCAGCCAGTTTATTAAAATTATTGCTTGGCGAAATGTCGTTGCTGGTACTCGGCAGCCAGCGGGTTTTGCCAGAACGTTTGCTCGAATACGGCTTCACTTTCAAATATCCCACGCTTGACCGTGCCTTATTGCAAGCGCTAAAACCTTAACACTTTATCCATTAGCCTGCTTTGCACCCTTAGACCAATATTGACAATACGAGAGGGAGCAACTTTTCTAAATGTTATGTTGTAAGATTTCTTATAATGCTCAAAATTGTAGTTAAATTTTGAATGTCGATGTTTACATCAACTTAACAATAGTGAATGAACATGGCCAGAAGAAGCGAGCATAGCCAAGAACAACTAAAATCGATGATATTGGATGCTGCCGAGGCAATAGTGGTTCGAAATGGCGCGGGAGCATTAAAAGTTCGAATAATTGCCATGGAAATTGGTTACACCGTGGCGAGTATTTATATGGTGTTTGATCACTTGGCTGATGTCAAACAGCACCTGAACTCACGCACACTTAGTAAACTTTGTGACTGCTTACAAGATATCCCCGACGAAATACCAGCTCAGCAGCACTTCCATCATCTTACCCGAAACTATCTGAATTTTGCCTGTCAAAATTATCATCTATGGAAAATGTTATTTGAACAGGGCGCCTTTGATCAAACTACTTGGCCTGATTGGTATGCCGAGCGATTTAATGCCATATTTTTGCTTATTGAACAGCATTTTGCGCGTTTTAACCCTGCCGCTTCCACTATCGAATTAAAGCAGATTGCAAAGGCTTATCTAAGTGCAATTCATGGAGTTTGCGCTTTAGGACTGTTCATGTCGCCACATCCCGAACGATCAAACGGTTTGGAGATTACTGCGTCGTTGTTGGTCGATCATTTAATTCAGAATTGGTTAACACTCGATGTTCAAGTGGTTAAGCTTGGAAATCCAACAAAAAACTGAGTGAGCTAAAGCGGGTGTTAAGATCTTCAGAGCATCTCTAAAATTGCCCATATGTAGCCAGAATTTTTGACTCTATCCATGTTGCCGAAGTGAGCGAATAGTAACGATCCCACTGAAAACTTAAATACCTATGAAATATCGCAGCCTGGATTGTTTGACGTCGAAGAGCGTGCCGCGCAACTGACAAAGATGGGTGATCCGTTAGTGGGTTTGAAGGCCAGAATAGATTGGGAAGCCTTTCGTCCTGAGTTAAAACGAGTTCATGAAAAAGAGCGTAAAAGTAATGCGGGTGCGAAGCCATTTGACGTCGTACTGATGTTTAAAGTCTTGGTGCTGCAACAATTGAACATTTTTTCGGACGACGGCATCGAATATCAACCCTAGACGACAAATTTAAAATACTGCCACACGATTCGCTTTATGAGCCGAAATTGTTTGATGACGAAAGTATCCACAGTAATGGACTGGCAAATTTAACCAGCAAGGTCATCGGACGAGCGATGACTAAAGCAATGGTTTCAGGGTTGCGCATAGCTAAACATTTAGGGGCTAATTCACCAATCACTACTGAGAGGTAGGTTATCACTATCACTGTTAACGTAAGTGCAATGCCTTGAGCGTAAGGTGAAGAGGAACGCGAGTAAGCATTCTATGAATAGGGACTGTAAGCGCATTTTCACCGATAGCACCACTTAAAATACCTACAGAAGTTATACCTACTTGAATCGTAGAGAAAAAATGCGAAGGTTCATTATACAGGGTAATAGCTGACTTTGCGCCTTTACGATGTTCACTTTCAAGCTTTTGTAAGCACACTTTACGCGAAGAAACAATTGCGATTTCTGATATGGCAAAGACACCGTTCAGTACAATCAACAGCATGATAAGTATCAGATCCATAGATCGTATTACCTAGTCACTAGGTTAGCCTTTTAGCGCTGATTTGAACCGACAATGACGCTTTGAATTTTGTATTGTCGTAATTCCCAGAAATATGTACCAATAATAACCACGATTGCCAATCCGGCACACGCCCATATAAACAGCTCGACATAGGCAATAATCACGGTGCTGGCCGCAAGAAAGAAACCCAATACCGAAAATTGCCAACCGATACGCATTCCATCGAGCATAGTGGCTAAAGCTAATATCAGTAATATCACTAAACTGGCACCCATATCAGATAGTTGACCAGATTTATGCAACAACGACGAGATTCCTACAATGATTAAGGTATGCAACCAATGCAATCCTTGTTCTTTAACGATAGCATTAAAATCAATATCTTTGATTTTACTTTGCAGCTTGCTCACAAATATCGAAAGTATGCTGAATACCAGCACCATAAACAACCAATAGGCGTATCCGTCTTGCTGGGAAAACCTCATAATGACCATGCCCAATAATGAAATAATCATCAAGACAACAAAGACTATCTGTTCAATAGCAAAGTGCTGAGATTGTTTAGAGTCTTGGTGATTGGCATTGTTCTGTGTGTCATTATCGCGCATATTTTATTCTCCAATTTAGGGGTAGTTTGATTTAGCGTAATGCACTTGCTAAAGATTACAGTTTTAGCCAATCACATCAACTAGACTATCTTACTGCCATCCGCCACCTAATGCCTTGTAAATGTTGATGGTCGCTAAGTGTTGTTGTTTGGTCAATTGAATTAATTCAAGTTTTGCTTGTAAGGCACTCTGTTGCGCGATCAGCACCTCTAAATAAGTCGCCCGAGCGTATTTATATAGTTCATTTGCAGTGGTGACGGCTTCTTGCAACGTTTCACTTTGCTGTTTTTTGAGAATATTCACTTGCTGAAAATTTTGAATCATCGCCAACTGATTCGCGACTTCGACATAAGCATTCAGAATGGTTTTCTGATAATGATACATCGCGGTCAATTGGTTAGCCTTGGCGGTGTTAAACTGGGCTTCCAACGCTTTCATGTTGATAATCGGCGCGACTATCGCTCCCATTACCGAATAGGCAATCGAGGCGGGTGATGAAAACAGGAATTCCGGATTAAATGCCTGAAAGCCAAAATTCGCGGTAATATTAAAATTTGGCGGATTCAACTCCGAAGTGCAATCGCCAATAATAGGATATTAAGGAAGGCTAACTGATATAGTGCCAAGCTTTTTTCTATCCGACTAAAGACGAGAATGAACTTGAAAGACTACCATCAGTTAACCCAAGCACTAAGATACCA
>CANNKG010000043.1 GCA_947505105.1 Methylococcaceae bacterium
GTTTTGCTTTCTGTCAACTTCAGGCAACGTTCTGCTAAATTCAAATCGTCGTACTTTAGCTGTAGCAGATCGCCAATGCGTAATGATAGATTGACGCCAATCTTCCAGATGTCAGCGTAAAGTGGGGGGTACTTTTTGCGTAGCGTTTTATGAATCATCTCTATTTCTAACTTGCTAACTCCGTCAACTGTGTTCATTGTTAGTATCTCCTGATCGATAAGGTGTGATTGAGATACATAGACTAGTCGCCTATTTTATGAAAGTCAATGGAATCAAAGTGATGCTATGTAACACAAGCATGTTCTGATACATTAGAGATTTTTAGATTGTACAATCAATTATGATATTGTGTTTGTAGTTAAGTGAAGGACTTAAACTCCTCTCAAAATAGAACATCGAAAATCACGTCATGTGCTTGGATTGTCAGTCTAAAGATTAAACCTATCAACTTTGTAACAGCCGAGGCGTGATTGACCTAATCAATGATTCGTAATTGGTGATTGCATTAAATCAGTTTATCATTCTCTTTTAAAAATATACTCCCGATTACTAAACCTTAAGGATATTACTATCAAACCGTTGAATTCTCTTAAAGCCTCTTTTGGCAGACATGAAACTTTTATCTTGCGTTATGGCTGGTTAACCAAAGGTTTTCAGGCTTTCGAAGAAGACAATGCAATTTTTACCAATGATGCCTCGACGATTAAACTTGGCGTCGGCAAAAATATGGTCAACGCCATTCGTTATTGGCTAAGAGCCGCTCAATTATTAGAAGATCGTGATCAAGGTTTGGTGACTACCGCGTTAGGGCAATTGCTGCTAGGTAAGAAAGGTTTAGATCCCTTTCTTGAAGACGAAGCTACTCTATGGTTGATTCATTGGTTAATAGCTACTAATGCTGAATTGGCAACAGCTTGGTATTGGTTTTTTAACTGTTTTCATAAAGCAGAGTTTACGCTTCAAGAGGCCAGCGATAATCTTGCTGATTTTGTGCGCCAACAATTTGGGGACAAGCATTCTGAAAAAACGGTTCGGCTAGAAATATCAATTATTACTCGGATGTATTGCCAAGGGCTGCAAACGGTTAAAACAGATTTGGAAGAGTTATTAGATGCGCCGCTTATCGATTTAAGATTGATCACCTCAGATAACACGCATTTTTATCGTTCTCTCGGAGATGAGCGCCCTAGTATACCTATAGACCTGATAGGTTTTGCCCTGAATGAGTTATTTGCTATGCAAAAACGCAATGTCATTCCCGTTAACCAATTGATGTATGGAGATAACTACAGTGTGGGTATAGGTAGTGTATTTCGTTTAACCGAAAGCTCGTTACTTGCTAAACTGGAACATTTAGTGCAACGCTACCCTAATGTATTTCGGCTTGATGAGACTGCGGGTTTGAATCAATTATATCAACTAGACAGTAGTTGTTCCTCTTTGAGCTTTTTACAACGTCACTACACGATAACGGAATAATTATGGTCACTATGGATAACTTTATTCAAATAGATACACATTACACTCGTTCGATTAATCTGGAACGTGATCATAATTCTCGTGAAATTCTCTCGGCATATATTCCTACCTCGCGTGCGTTACAAACTCTGGATAAAATTGCCAATACTTTTAATATGCAGGATATGCCAAGAGCTTGGGGGTTAGTCGGCCCCTATGGCTCTGGAAAATCCTCCTTTGCCGTATTCCTTGCACACTTATTGGAAAATCAAGAATTAGAAACTTGTGTATTAGCAGAAAACTTGCTACAAGCCTCTAGTTTAGCCTTAGCTGAGCAATTTATCGCACATACACGAAGCAGCAATGCATACTGCATTTTAGTGTTAACGGGCAGTCCAGAGCCTTTATTACCACGCTTTGTCAACGCTTTATATTACAGTGCGAAAAATTATCGTTGGCCAACAGCGGTACCGGCGATTGTAAAAAAACTATATAACGCAACTCAGCAAAAGCTAACGATCAGTGAAGTGCAACGTTTGTTAACTGACCTGCAACAAAGCATCGCCCGCGTTTCTGGTAAAGGTTTGTTAATTGTTATTGATGAATTGGGCAAGTTTTTGGAATATGAAGCCCGCCATCAAGAAGCAAATGATTTGTTTCTGCTGCAAATGTTGGCGGAATTCTCTATTAAAGGACACGCAGCTAATGTCCTGTTGCTGGTGTTAATGCATCAAAATTTTGAACATTATGCCAAAGGTCTAGGCGAATCGGCTCGTAATGAATGGTTAAAAGTGAGTGGACGCTTTGAAATCTCACCATTTTTAGAATCGGCTGAACAAACGCTACGTGTAGTTGCTAGGGCGTTTAAAACGCAGCTTGATCCCGTTTCCGCGAGTAACATTCAACAAACTACCAACACCATCATTCAAGTACTTGCTAAGCAACATGCGCTACCCTCCGGCTTGCCGATTGAGGCAGCTAAAGAAATTCTCGTACAATGTTACCCCTTACACCCGGTAACCGCGTTACTCTTGCCGGTGTTGTGTCAGAAAGTTGCTCAGAATGAACGCACCTTATTTAGCTATCTGGGCAGTCAGGAACATTATGGCTTTAAAGACAGTTTACAGCGTTTGCACGCTCTTGGCGACTGGGTATTACCTTGGGAAATTTTTGAATACTTTATACACAATCAACCTCTTGCAACCACAGACCATTTACTGCATCGCCGCTGGGCAGAAGTGATGACCGCGCTAGAGCGCCTAGGAGACTCCCTACCTATTGACATGCAAATGCTAAAAACCATTGGCTTATTCAATATTATAGGTGGTCAACACGGTTTAAAAGCGAGTCAAGAATTATTATTGCTGTGTTTTCCAGACCCCGAACAATCCCTACAAAGCCTGGAGCGCTTACAACAAAAATCACTGCTTAATTTTCGTAAATTCAACAGTGAATATCGTATATGGGAAGGGAGTGATTTTGATCTACAAGCCTCTGTACAAGAAACCTTACAAAGCCTTGGACGGTTTAGCTTGGCGGAAGTCCTTAATCGCCGTAATTTACTGTTGCCTTTAGTAGCGCGACGCTATTCGATTCAAACAGGCACATTACGTTATTTTAATGTGTTATTTTGCGATGCCATCACAACTCCTGACAGCATACAGACAGCTCAGGTACCCCACATTATTTTATATCTAGCTGAAAATCATGAGGGAGTTGAACGTTTTAACCAATTGATGACACGCCAACCTGAGCAGATGACTCTCTACGCACTCTGCAACAACGCTGCTACACTAAAAATTATCGTCGCCGAAGTGATGGCTTTAGAACGTATTCTTGCAGAAAGAGCTGAAATTAAAACTGATCCAGTGTCACAACGAGAAATTAAAGATCATTTAAGTACTTTGAAACATCGCGAAGCAATCTTAATCAATTACTACCTGGAATCTCCCGAAACCTGCCAGTGGTATTGGCAGGGAAATTCCATACAGGTAAATCATAAGCGCCATTTGCAACAGCAGCTTTCCACTATTTTAGAAAGTATTTATCCCTTATCCCCTCTATTAAAGAATGAACTTGTTAACCGTAACAAACCCTCTGGACAAGCGAATGCCGCAAAAAACAAACTGGTTGCAGCGTTACTGACGCAGGCACAATGTGAAGATTTAGGATTTGAACCTGACAAATATCCCGCTGAAAAATCCATCTATCGCGCAATATTTAAAGAAACTTCGATACACCGTCAAGAGTACGGTTTGTGGCAATTATTAGAACCGCTACCCGACAATCCTTGTGGACTTTATCCGGTCTGGCAGGCGATTCATTCATTTTTACAACAGGGCCAAGCCCCGAAAGCGTTACTCGACTTATATGCGTTATTGGAAAAACCACCGTTTGGTATTAGCAAAGGGCTCTTATCACTCTTATTTGTCGGCTATTATCTCTCTCAACAACGCTCCTTAGCTCTTTACGAAAGTGGTGTTTTCTGTCCGCAAGTAACGCAAGAAAATTTTGAAATTTTACTGAAACGACCAGAGCTGTTTAGTATTGAAGCTTTCGATTTTTCAGGAATACGGGCTGAGTTATTCAATCGCTATCTGGAAAAATTAGTGGGTAAAGCCCCCGAAGACAGCACCTTATTAGATATTGTCAAACCATTGGCAAAATTTATCGCTAAATTACCGGAATATACTCTACACACCAAAGAACTACCAAACGCAGCCCTCGCTGTTCGTGATGCCTTTCAACAAACCCAAAGTCCACTTCACTTGTTATTTGACGTACTACCTAAAGCCTGTGGATTTTCTAGCTTCACCAGTACAGACTTTGTTAATAATGAGGATAGTAATCAAAACCCAGCTGCTTTCTTAAACAATCTGGTACAGCAGCTTAATACGCTCAATAAAGCTTACGATCAACTCTTGCAACGCTTTCAAACGCAACTGGCCAATGCGTTGCACGAAGATTCCCAATTAACCCTGAGTAGTCTACGTACTAATCTCCATGACAAATATGCTGGTTTGGAGAACTATACAGCCGATGCGCAAGGCTTAAAAGCGTTCATTCTGCGGCTGAATAATCATAAAGACAGTGATGTAGCTTGGTTAGAATCCATTGCTGCTTTTTTAAGTAAAGCCCCTCCCACTAAATGGCGGCTCAGTAATCAAACAACTGCCGAATATAAATTGATTGAATTAAGCAGTCGTTTACTGCAACTGGCTAAAGTACACGCTCACCAATTAAAAACCAACAGCAGTACCCAAGCGACTTTACTACGCATGGTCACCGAACAGGGTGAAATCGATCTTATTGCTTACCTGAATGATGACTTAAAACAACAAGCGCATATGGTATTGGCACAAATAAATCAACATAAACCGCTGAACAAACATCTTAAATTGGCAATTTTGGCAGAACTGATGCGAGAGCTAAACGTCAACAATCAATAGTAACGAAAGCACAATGTGATATAGATGACATGAAAAATTAGACGTTTCTATCAAAATGATCAATATTTGAACAGCGATAGTTAGTAAAAACGCTGAAGAGGCCTATACTTGAATCAAAAGAATACTTGGCGGCTTTTAAAGAGCTTCATTAGCTACGCGTGTTGCGTAACATCAGATTTAATAATTCCTCAATTACTATGAATGAACAACCCGTAAGACATTTACTAGGCTTATCCGGTGGCAAAGACAGTGCTGCGCTAGCAATTTATCTACGTGATAAAGTACCGGACATGGAATATTTTTTCGCTGATACCGGTGCAGAATTGCCTGAAACATTAGAATTTGTCGATTTAATGGAAGATTATTTGGGCAAAAAAATTGTTCGACTGAATGCAGGAAGAGGATTTGATTATTATTTGAAACTAAATAGTAATTATTTGCCAACCGCTCGCACTCGCTGGTGTACGATTAATTTAAAACTTAAGCCATTTGAAGAATTTGTTGGTGATGATAATGCGATTAGCTATGTAGCAATTAGAGCGGATGAGCCACATAGAGTAGGATATTTGTCAACAAAACCTAATATCAAAGCCATTTACCCTTTTAAAGAAGATGGTTTAATCAAAGATGATATTGTTAGAATTCTTGAAGAGTCGGGAGTTGGATTGCCTGAATATTATAATTGGCGTAGTCGTTCCGGTTGTTATTTCTGTTTTTATCAACGTAAAACCGAATGGATTGGTTTACATGATAGACACCCAGATCTTTTTGAAAAAGCCAAAGAATTTGAACTATATCATAAAAGCAAAGGCCGAAATCACACATGGTCACAAGATGAATCGCTAGATCAAATACTTACAAGAAGAGAAGAAATAATAAGTGAATCTTTGCAGCCCAAGAAAGCAGATAAGAGTAAAAATTTATTGGATTCCGTGTTGCGTGAAGAAGATGACGATGATGAGAATGGTTGTTTGGTATGCTTTAAATGAGTACAAACATAATCTTTGAGTTATTTACCACTATTAACATAAAAAAAATAGATGAGAAGTATCTCATCTATAAACCATTAATTATATTGTATGCTTTGTCGAAATGCTATCTTGATGAAGAGAGAATGATAGCATTCCCAAAAATTAATTATGATTTAAGTTGTATAGTTGATAATTATTTTGATACAACTTTATTAAAAAACTTTCATTATGCTTTTGGTAGATTAGAAAGCGATAATATATGGGAAATAGATAATAGCAATTCACTTTTTCGAAGTAGTTCTGGAGATTTAAGTAAAACCGAATTATTGCAAAAAAATGTTTGCGGTGGATTTATTAGCCATATATTTAAAGCACTACAAAACGATAAAATACTACTATTATCGATTGTAAACCATATTCTAGAAACCTATTTTCCTCAAGAACAGCACGCTTCATTATTGTCTGTATTAAATTTTGTTAACGCAGACAACCTAGATAATCCGATGATTGTGTCAGATTTAAGGTCAACCTATGAAAATAATAAACCTATGAATTTTATACACAGCGACATCCCTTCAAGCATAACTAGACAAAATGGTTATATTGCCTATCTCAATTCTCTGCATAATCTTGCCGCCGATGGTGCTAATGCCTTGGCTGAATCTCAAGCATTAAATCATTATTTTGCTGGGATTTATCAAGCATTTCCCTTGGTCGAGGATCTTTATCAAGCGCTAACTGATGGCCAGGAGCGCGTTATAGTGCTGACCGGTCATGCTGGTGATGGCAAATCGACGGTGGCATTAGATGTTTTTAAGCAACTAAAACAACTACCCGCTGATCAACCTCTTAACAATGCTCTTAATGAGCGCGAAGATATTGTTCATGCACGGGGAAATGTCTCAATTATTAAGGACATGAGTGAATTAACCGCGCAACAACGACTTGCCTGGTTAGATCAGGGATTTTCTCAATCGGGTAGCTGGTTAATCGTCAGTAATACCGGGCCCTTGATTAACAGTTTGGCTGATTATGTACAAACATTTGCTGGGCCACCTGACATTGAAAGCGAAATTTTGGAACGTCTTGATCGACCTTACGAATTAGGTCAATTAGTCGCGCATCGGGTATCGGGTTTTACCAAAGAACTGATTATCATCAATATGACCCGACTGGATAATGTCAGTTTAGGCGCAAAGGTATTAACTAAACTAGTCCAACATCCGGCATGGCAGCAGTGTGGCGCTTGTACCATAGAAGCTAACTGTCCGTTGCGTCTGAATCGTGATGCGTTATTAGCTTTGGGTGCTATCGCAGAACAACGAGTGCGTTGGATTTATCAGCGCTTGACAGCCTATGAACAGCGTTTGACTTTGCGGCAAATGGTAGCGCATCTTGCCTTGAGTCTGACCGGCGGCATGAGCTGTGATTGGGCTCAAGAGTCCGTTGCACATTCGAATACTTTACACGATTGTCCGACAGAAAATTTGAGTCGTATTTTGTTTAGCGAAACCTTTTTTGGTTATCGTCGCGGTGAACCCTGGAAAGAGGCCGAAAATTTACGCGCGATTAGTTTATTAAAACGTTCGGTATTTGGTGGCCCAATAGCGGTTGATTATGAGCGACAATTATTGCAAAGAGGCCATATAGAAAACTTAGAATTACCTGAAATATTAAACGGCGTACAACAGCGTTGGCGCGAACAAGCTATGGATGCGACCGGTGTTCGCTGGCGATTTTCACTGCGTCGTTTGTTTTATATGTTTGGTAAACCTTCGTCAACGACTTATGTGCTTAATCAAACTTTTCTAGCTACTTTTTTACAATCGCCTAAGCTTATTCAGTTTAACGATTGGCAAAATAGTGAGGGACGGAGCTTAGAAAGCAAAGAAAATGACAAAGAGAAAAGAAGATTGCTACAAAAATGCTTGCAAGTATTATTAGAAATTTATTCGGGTTTTAGCGCCAATCAATTTGAGGGAAACGATTACTTATATCTTACTTTGCGTCGCTCAGATCAAGTGGTTATTCAACCAACGCAATTAATTATTGGCAAATTGGCAATACAAGATTTTTCTTTGAGCTACGACGTACGTCGGCGCATGCCTAAATTAGTTTATAGAGGAAGTGTTGCAGAACTGAATTTAACTTTACCATTGTTAGATTATATTCACTATCGATCAATCGGATTATTAGGCAATCAATTATCTCCCATACATTTAGCTCAACTCGAATGGTTTCGGGCTGAGTTATTAAAAAATTCTTCTGCTTTATCTATTGGAGAAATTAGTTTATTGCGCTCTAGTATTGATGGAAAAGCTAAAATGTATAGGCTTGTTATTGATGAACAAAAACAGGAATTGGAGAAATACTAATGAACGAAGGAATACAAATAAACAAATTAATATTCCCTCTACAGCGTTTTCCTACAAGTGCAAATAATAGTGATCTCCAAGCTGATCAAACTAATCCTGCAATTTGTCTTTATGGTAGACGTTTTTATAAAGATCAAACACCTGTTGAATACTTGTCAGAATTTTTATTAGTTTTTGCTTCGCAGAAAAATGAAAAAAAAGAAGGTTGTTATCAATTTAATCTAAACCATGATAATTCCATTGCCCCGCGCTATTGGCCAGAAGATAAAGTTGCATTAAAACTATTTTCTTTTTTTCCTTATTCTAAATTAGAAACTAGACATCAGGTTCATCGCACAGCATATCTTGATGCAATAAATACTGTTAAAGAAAAAATTAACGGAGCAGCAGAAGATAAAGAGGAAGTCGTACGTTTAATTCAAAGCTTATTTGCTGGATTTGTAGGTGTTGCTAAAAATCGTACTTGGGTAACATATAGTTTTCTACCAGCTTCCACATCTTTACTAGCAAGAGAAGTTCATTGGGAACATCAAAGAGCGCTCAAAGAAAAAAACAAAGAGATATGTGACTGGGAGTCTTCTAAAGATTTTTTTTCTGACAATATGCGAAGCTTTATGGGCAGAGGTGGAGAATTATTGTATTTACAGATAGTAAATTTTTTCTCTCATGCTAATTCAAATGATATTCAACAACTGCTAACACTCAATGAATATAAACATCTTGTTTATCAGGTAAATAACTTACAGTTACGTTTAGAAAATGGATTGCGTCAATTTCTCGAAGAATCCTTCAACCAATTAGGTGTGCTAGTTAATTTAATAGAAACAACTTTAGACGATTACAAAATAAATAAAACTCTAAAATCATCAAGTTTTGGATGGATTCCAAAAAACACTTACATTGAAGCGGCATTATTTACGTTTGAAATGGATAACATAGTTTTATCAAATCTTGGATTACTTGATAAATTGGATTTATTGCAAACCTTATGTAGTTTCCAAGTTTTAAGAAGCTTATGTTTTCAGGCACGTAGAGTCGATGATACTGAAAAAACAACACCCGGATTTATTGGAAATTATGTATGGATAGTAACCGATTCAACGGCAAATATGAGTGAACCCATTCGTCAAATGTCACAAAATTCATTTAAGCTCATTGACTCAATGTTATATCGTGTTTTAAGAATACCCAATCTATTTCCAAATAACATTAAGCCAAAGCCGGAAGATTTTAAAAATGGAGATGATAATGTATTTAAGCATTTCAGAAAATTTTCTAAAGAAATTGGCTTAGTTATTCCTCCCAAAGGCACTGGCGAACGTTTTACCTTACATCAAGGCTTATTACGCTTTTTGGTTGCAGCATTGGTTCGACCTGGGGAAAGAATACGTTTAAATCATTTTTATCAACGCGTGTTTGCACATTACGGAATTGCTTTGGGGGCGGAGCAATTAGCGGTGGCGCTTAAATGGTGTGGTAATGAGGAAGAAGCAGATACCTATTGTGTTACGGCCAATACCACCTGGATCGAGGAAGCCTTGCAACAAGGCGGCTTTTTGGTAGAGTTGTCTGATGCGGTTTCAATGGTTAAGAATCCAGGATAACTCATGGAGCTGATATGAATCTTTTTACGCACACGCTCGCCGACTATTTGATAAATGAATGGCAGCGAGGGATGGCTTCGGTAGATAGCGAAAAGAAATTAATTTTTATTGTCGATAGTCTTGATCCTATCAATGCGCTGACTTTGTTTGCGCTGTTAGAGAAGCAACGTTTACACACGTTGTCGCAACAAAATTTAGTTTGTCATTTTCGGATCGCTAAAAATCTTTGGTTAGCTTGGTGTGAACGGGAAGGTGAAGCCTATTTACGCAAGTTGATGGCAGCCATAGGGGGAATTGATCATCAAGGTAAGTTAATCTGGGTAGATATGGATGATCGCTTAACTAAATGGCGAAGTGAACCTAAATCTAATGACGTTGATGGCTTAATCATTGTGTTATTAGGTTTTAATCACGCTTCAGATCAAGGCGGATTAGCTGATTTTCATCGCGTCGATGAAGCTCGGGTCTGGAATGAATTAGGCCAAAGTTTTATACCGTGGTTGCAACAGCTCAGCGATGATTTGTCATTAGAAGCGAGTCAGCAGGCAATTGACTATTTCGACGCTATTTTACAACAGTTGTTTAAGGTGCGCCCACGCTTGTTAGTTAAGTTGTCACAGTTTTTTGAGCATTTTATTTATGGTCAAGCAGCAGCGTATGATGATTTTAAGGGAGTCGTTGAGCAGTTTTTTAGGTCGTTACCGTTTTGGGATTTGCCACCGTTATTAAATGTAAAAGATAATAAAAAACATGCGCAAATCATTAAAGAAGCAGATACTTTTATTTCGCATCAACGTTTTAAAAGTGCTTATGAGCAAAAAAAAGCTTGGGTAAAACTGGAAAAGGCTTTTGAAGAAACCGAGTTTGAACTCCCTGAAACTCTAAGCTCCGGATTGCTTTATGAAGATTTAGCCGCCTTTCGTGAGACTTTGCATGATTTTATTTTTAAGGCAGATGCACTGGCACGAGCCAAGTTAATGCAGACTGATTTGCTGCCGATATTAGAGATTTTAAAAATGCGAGTCACTGCAAAAAAAGAACGTGACAAATTATTCCGCTTGTCAGGATTTAGTTTAGAAGTGTTATTGCAGGTCGTTTGGTATTGCTTGCTGGATTTTGAAGAACAAATCAGTGGCCGTCCCTTAGCAGATGTGTTGCAAGCAATCCATATTGAGTTAACAGCCTTTAAGCATGATCTTGATGGAGAGAGTGCCGCCAAAACCTTATTAGCAGGTTGTTTGGGGGGATTGCCCGAGTGGTTGGAGGACATTGATTTACAATTGCCGGTTGATGAGGAGCAAGTATCGGCACTACGCAGTGAATGGAGTGCGCGTATCCCACTTAACTTAACTATCGATAATGTGACTTATGGCACGAGTCGGGCACGCCCGCATTTAGTTTTTAAGATAACGTTGGAGACGACTGAAACCTTTGATACAGTTAAACCCAGTATTTTCCATTGGTCTTTTGGCCCAACACATCCAGAACGAGTTCGCTTTAGTTGTGCGCAAGAGATGTTGCACGCGTGGCAAAGGTGTCAAACAAACCATACCGATGCGATACTCCCCGCGTTTAAAATTCCCCTAGTGAATATGACTGCGCTGTACTTTGCCGCTGATGAGGAAGAAGCCAATCGTTTAGTCAGTCAGGTGTTGTGCGAAACACGCTTGTTTAATCTGGTTGAGGATATAGATAGAAAAACTGTCGATACCTTGTTGTGGGATGAGCTTAGAACACTTAGCATAGCGTATAGTAATTGGTTGCACTATGTGGTCGAAAATGGTTATTACGCTGCAATGCAGCAACATTTCAATGTTTTGCAACGTGCTTATGAGTCATTGGCAAGCGGTGTTTTAAATAAGCAGTTGGCGGGTAGCGATACTTTACTTCGGCGTTTTTATAAGGCATTTTTATTGATTGCCGACAGTAGTAAACCGAATGATGCTTTTTTGAGTTCGGCTATTGTATGGGGCATAAGTCCACCTGTGCTGGAGTTGACTCATGCGCAGGCCAGATTCTTATGTGATAGTTTTCCTGAAATAATACGTGAGCATTTGTTGCATAAACGCGGGAAAAGTGCGTTTAATCGGTTATTAAATTTGATTGAAATTCACCGTCCTCTCGCGGGGCTGGTGATAAATGAGCAAAAAACCTTGTCGGCCAAAATAAAGTCGTTTGGTTTATTACATTATTTGGGTGAGCCACCGTCTACTGAGAAGAGTTTGGCTGTGCAAACCTTATTACGTGAAGAAGAAAACGATGATGACGATATTGCTGATCTGGTTAAGCCAACCGAAGAAAGTGAGGTGGTGGTTAAGGTATTAAACAATTATCTTCAGCTTTATCCGTTTGCTGAGGATGGGATACGCGTCCTGGCTCTGCATGTTGAAGAGTTGGCGATTATTTTGTCCGGGGTTGATCGTTTTTTACATACTTACCTGCAACTCAGTTCGAAAGAATGGCCAGCGTTTCACTGTGAACTGATGGTTTATTCAACATCTTCTTCTCCTCTGTCGGTTGAAAGTCATTTGTCAGCTTGGCGTAACCATATTATGGAAACTTATCGTGAGCAAGGTCGTGCGCTTATCTTGTCCGTTGGTCATCATTTTGCGCCAACGCGTAAGGACATGGAAAAATTGCTTAATGCTGAACTGCGACTTTACGATGTGGCGTTCTTGTTTCGTTTTCTGTCAGGAGAGTTAAGCGGTGAAGCTGAGGCC
Organism: Methylococcaceae bacterium; assembly: GCA_947505105.1. Classification (GTDB taxonomy): domain Bacteria; phylum Pseudomonadota; class Gammaproteobacteria; order Methylococcales; family Methylomonadaceae; genus SXIZ01. The sequence goes on from CANNKG010000043.1 coordinate 12,578, forward strand.
ACTTTGCCGTTTGAATATGATTTTAATACGCACAATATCAGTCCTTTTCCTATTTGCGAGTATCCACGTCCTATTCAAAAAGGTGATCAATTTCGTCGTGAGAGTTTATTGAGTAATCGCCGCTTGCGTATTCAAACGCATCATGCTGATTTGTCGGCTAGATTGCGCCATTCACAAAATCCTGAAAGTGAGCATTTGATTTTTGGGCAGATCGATTATCAACCATGGCAAAATGTTGTGGAAAAAATGCACAGCAAAGCACAGTGGGTAGCCTGTATTGATCCTTTTATCGATAAACATTTGCTGGCAAGCAGTGATCTAAACGGACAACGTAAAGTAGTTGGCTTTACGTCAGGTTTGGGGGCGTATGGTGAATTAAATTTATCTATTTCTACGGAGCAGGATACGCTTACTCAGTTGACGCAGATGGTGAAGAACCATCTAATTTGCCTACTGCCCTTTCAATCAGCAGATCATTTTGAAACCATGGCTGCTAAAATTATTTATGAAGCGGAGGAGATTATTGGCTTGTCTTCTTTACGCGCAGTGGTCGGTCAGGGTGAAAAAATTCGCGAAGTGATCGGTTTTGCCGCTGTGCGTCGTGCGTTGGCCTTACCTGAAGCCGCAGTAATGACGCAGTTGTTACCGATTGATGCTTTTCAACATTGGTTTGTAGGGAGTGAGGTAACGTATCGACCTGATTTACTGCAATTATCATTTATATTGCGTGAGGATGACATACCATTAGTGCAGGCAGTCTTGATTGAGTGCAAATTTGCCCAACAAAACTCAGTACATATCGAAAAGGCGTATGAACAATTGAAAGATGGCTTAAGTCATTTAACTCAGTTGTTTGTACCTAATCGGAGCGATTTGCGCACAGTCATGTTCGATCGGCGTTATTGGTGGGCGCAATTACAGCGTTCAATCACATCGCGTTCGATGATTAATTTATCTGAGCAACAACGTAAAAGGTTAGCTGCAGCATTAGAGCAATTAACGGAAGGTTATTATGAGATGCACTGGCAAGGCGCGATATTTACCTTTTGGACTGATGATCCTGGTGAAAAAATAAAAACGGAAAATATTTCGTTGTCTTCCGACGTAGTATCATCACCGCTGCTCGTTCCTCCTAATTTTTTAATTCGTCATATCTCCATGGGGTATAAGGCATTACAACAACTGTTTTATATTCAGCAAGCGTTTGACCTTATTTCTTTTTTATCGCATCCGATTAGTATCAGACCGGAAGAAGTTAATTTATCAAAAACAGCGGTGGTTACAGAAATTGATGCCAAAATAGTTCCAGAACCTGTTAATCGAACATTTGACACACTTAAATCGGTGGACATGCCGTCGCAAGTAGCGCAAGTAATTGTCGAACAGCCCATTCAACAAGATACAAATGTGCCATTACCCGAACGATCTGTTGAGCCAGAGATAGTCAATCATCATCCGAACGATGCAATCACGCCGGTAATCGAGTTCACATACCGCATTCCTGAAAAAATCTTAATTGGCAAAAAAAGTAACGGTGAAGCAGTTTATTGGCATTATGGGCATTCGGGATTAGCGAATCGGCATATGCTGTTGTTTGGAGCTTCCGGTTCTGGAAAAACCTATGGCATTCAATGCTTGTTGGCTGAAATAGCCAAGCAAAACGCACATTCTCTAATCATTGATTACACTGATGGTTTTTTGCCTAAACAAGTTGAAGAATGCTTTAAAGCAATGACTCATCCTCAAGATCATTTCGTCATAACTGACAAGTTACCGTTAAATCCTTTTAGACGACAGCTACAAGAACTAGACCCTTCTAGGCCACTCATCGAAGAAAATGCTTATCAAGTTGCCTCACGAATCACTAGCATTTTTACCTCGGTGTTTAACACAATGGGCGATCAGCAGTCTTCATCATTAGTTCGAATATTAGAAGCGGGAATAGAGGAAGATATCGGTTTTTCTCTCGCAGGTGTATTAGAGCGTTTACGTGCTGATGGTACACACGGTGAAACTTTGGCGAATAAGTTAGAGCCTTTCATTAAAGCCGAACCATTTCGAACTGGGACAGATTCGGCTTGGGATTCTATGTTAACGTCACCAAGCCACTGGGTGCATATATTACAGCTTAAAGGCTTATCAAAAGATATTCAAAAGTTGGTAACGGAATTTGCATTATGGGATTTGTGGGATTATGCGTGTAATACTGGGAGCAAAAACCGACCTATTCCGGTAGTCCTGGACGAAATTCAAAACTTAGATCATCGCAGTGATTCACCGATCGATAAAATGCTGCGTGAAGGACGAAAGTTTGGATTGTCGTTAATACTCGCGACCCAAACGACAAGTCAGTTTGATCAAGAAGAACGTGATCGATTATTTCAAGCCGGACATAAACTATTTTTTAAACCTGCCAATACCGAAATCACCCGTTTTGCAGAGTTATTGAGTGTGGCAACGGGTATTACCAAGGGAGAATGGGGGGAACGTTTAGCCAAATTGCAAAAAGGCCAATGTTGGTCATTAGGTGCAACCATTAGTTCTAATGGTACTTTAAGGGAAAAAGCCGAGTTAGTTTCTATTACATCATTAGAAGAACGATTAAAAAGTTAGATTGTTTTAAGGAAGCAATGTTATGCAAACAATTATCGAATTAAATGACGAACTGTTTATGCAGGCGCAACAGGTGGCAAAACAAGAATCTACTACTTTGAATAACTTGATAGAAGATGCTTTGGCATTTCGTCTGCGAACTCTACTCAAACCTGCTCCTTCATTACCAATTTACCCTGGTAAAGGCGGATTGGCACCAACGGTTGCAGATAGCCTAACTCACCGTGCATTATTGGATGCCGCTGATGAAATGAGTAATTCATGACACCCGACGTTAACATTCTCATAGCCGCTTCACGTTCTGACCATCCACACTATTTTCCAGCTATAACTTGGTTAAATTCAACCTTAGCATCAGCCCAAACTGATCCAGTGTTGATTTTACCAATGGTTGCCAGTGGTTTTTTACGACTGTCAACTCATCCTAAAGTATTCAATCAGCCAATGCCATATGAGGCGGCACAAGCTTTTATTCGAGCCATATTGAATTATCCCAATGTCATCATGCCGACACTTGGCAAGGAATGGACGATTTTTGAAAATATCTGTGAACAATACCATTTGCTTGGTAACGATATTCCTGATGCTTGGATTGCTGCCGCCGTAATCGCTAACCATGATCGCTTGGCTAGCTTTGACAAAGGTTTTTTAAGGTTTATGACCCCTAATCAATTTATTTTGTTAAATCCGTAAGTAATAATGACTAATGATAGCAAGGCAATACTTTCTCTACCCCTTAATTTCCCTCAAACATTTTTACCTGAAAGACGTTTATTAGCCCAATTATTACCCTTCGCTTTAAAAGGAGGGGCAGGCGATAAAGTAGCTATCGGCGCTGAAACTGGTATTCCTACTGGTAAAAGCACGGGTAAGGTGGAACCTATGATTTATTATGCGTTGGGTATGGGGTTGATAACATGTAATAGAGAATCGGGTATTTGGCAATTAGGTTTGACTCCATTAGGGCAGCTTGTGTTACAGGAGGATCACTTTTTAAGTGAGCCACACACTTTATGGTTATTACATCTAATGCTGTGTCGTCGATTTAGCTTAGCTTTACCAGCCGTGGGTGTGGCAGATCCATGGTTTGCCTTGTTTGCAGAAGGTCGTTTTAGATTGGGTAATAGTTTTAAGCTGGATGATTATTTAATTTTTTTAATTGAACGACATGGTGATAAGGCTACGTTAAAAGCGCTTTCGAGTTTGGTTATTCGCATCTATTTTGAAAATAGCTGTTTTGGCAGTATTAACGCTTTAGTCGAACAAAATAACTTATTTGTTCGACAAAGTGCGCCAGTAGAAAAAAGTTTTTTTCCTGTGTATACGGCTTATTGTTATTTATTGTGGGATGAGCTTTTTTCTAACGATAATCAAATAGCATTAGATTATTTTTCCCAACAAACTCGTTGTTTTGCAATTATGAGCTGGGATGATGCAATGATTGCTCGTTGGTTAGATTGGATGAAAGATAAAGGTATTATGCAAATCGATCGATATACAGGCACACCAATGTTATTACGCTTGCAACAAACATCCCAGGTATTAAGCAATATCTATAGCGAGCTAATTTAATTAGGAACATCTTTAAGGAACTCTATTATGAAAGTCGAAGCCATCGTCAGTTTTTATAAAGAACTGTTTTTTGAAGGTGCGGTACAGTTACGGTGGCTTACAGAGCGTCCAGAACAGGCAAAGCAGGCAGCAGAGGCATTTGTTTTTCACGGTCCACGTTATCACGGGGCTGGTGATGCCGAAAGTGAAGGTATTGAAGGCAATTATCGTCTTAAAGATAGCGCCAGTTTTGTTCGAGATTTATTAAAGTCCCTCAATGATGGCTTAAATGGCTTACAGGTTAATCCCTATTGGTTAGTAGTTGCGGGTTATGGTTCGGGTAAATCCCATTTAGCGTTAACATCAGCGACGCTGTTGAGCCATCCAGAGAGCAATACATCTCAAACGATTGTTGCGCATATATCGCAAGTTGATACAGATATAGGTAAAGCAGTCCAATCCGACTTAACTCGGCTAGGCAAGCCTGTTTTAGTGCTAACGCTAGATGGTATGGCCGGTTTTCATTTAGGCAATGCTTTGAGTCGAGCAGTGTTAACTCAGCTATCCGCTTATGGTGTCGATACTGGGGCTATTCGAGCATTATCCCCCCGTTTTCAATCTGCTGAACAATTTGTAGAGCGCAATTTTGCATTTCGTGTAGATAGTTTTGCGAAACGTTTGCATAATCTGAACGTCGAACAAATATGTTCGCTATTACGGGACAATGATGAAAATACTTATAGCGAAGTTGATGCCATTTATTTTGAGGCCAATGGAGCACCTATTCCAATTGAGGGACAGGAATCCGCGCAGGAATTGATTAATACCTTGTGCGATGTGTATTGCGGCACTGATGGCGCTTTTTCTAGTGTGGTTATTTTATTTGATGAGTTTGGTCGTTATTTAGAATACGCAGCAGAAAAACCGTTATTAGCGGGTGATGCCGCGTTACAACAGATTTTTCAAGGTGTGCAAGATAATGGTGCCAAAATCCGTTTTATCGGATTTATACAATACGAACTTAAAGCTTATTTAAAGCGTTTTGGAAGTGCTGATCTTCGGCAGTTGCAGCGCTATATTACACGCTTTGATTCTGCGCAAAAGTGGTATTTATCAACCAATATGGAAACTATTTTTGCGCACATGATTCGTAAAGAACCGGTAGCCCTGTCTGACATTTGGAGAGAAGCCCATGCCGGTAAGCTGTATCAAGAAAGTTGGCAACGTATAAGTCATGCTTTGCCAGAATACAAAAGGTTTCCGGTATGGAGTGATCCTGAACGTTTTCATCGAGTGATCGCTCAAGGGTGTTGGCCGTTACATCCGTTAGCAACTTGGTTTTTAACGCGACAACGCGATGTTGTGCAGTCTCGTTCGGCATTGACTTTTATCAAGGAAATGATTGAGCGAGTTGCTACTGAAGAAGCTATTCAGGGTGGTCGTTTGCGGCAGATTAGTGCTGCGGAATTGATCTTAAGTAGTATGTTGCCTGAAATGATTGCAGCTGAGCAGCAAACGGGCAGCACAGTTGCAGAAACCTTGCAGTTATTATTAGAAAAGTTTTCAGCGCATTTAGATGAAAAGCAGCGTCTGGTATTAGCTGGTGTAGCTATCCTGGAAAAAATGCGCATTGGTAAGCATAGCCAAGAAAGCATGAACGGACTGTTGTGTGAAGCTACAGCGCTGGATTTAGATGCGTTAACTCGTGCGCAACAGGCATTAAGTATAGAGTTAGGCGCTATTGAGTGGAATCGGGATCTTGGTCAATATGAGTTGATTGCCGATGCCTCAACCCGTGGTCAATTTCAGCAGTGGCTACGTAAACTACAACTCAAGCTGACGGTTGATGCAATCTGTGATTTATTTGTGCGTCGTGGTGCCATAGATGCCGAGTTAGGCGATATAGCCACCGATTTTGCTAATCAGCATAATATTTCAACATTGGAAGAATGGCGTTTTCAAGCGCAATTTGCACACAGTCATATACTTGAAAAAGCCATCGTGCGGGCATTTCAAGAATGGGATCAGGCAATTGCTCCAACAGATGCGAAGGGTAAAATTCTCTACGTTTATGTGCATGGCGATGAAAATATTACTCAAGTAGATAATTTGATTGAGCGCGCTTTTTCAACAGAATTAACTCGATTAGGTATCAAACAGGCACCCATTTGGGTAATAGGCATCGCTGATGAAAGTGGCGCATTAGCTGAGCATATCGGACGCTTACATCTGTTTGATGAGCAAATAACAGCGGAGGAACGTGAACGTTTTCGACGTTTTCTACCAGAAGAAACAGAACGGAGCAAAGAAGCGCTCAGAGAACAGACACAAGAAGCCATCAGAAAACGTTTGTTTTGGGTGGCAGGTTTTGATTCAGTATCAACGGGACGACTTAAGCTGGTGGGTAATGACATTTTTAACAAAGTCTATCCTAAAACGTTACCTTTTCCCTTTGATGGTTTTGCGACTTCAGCAGCAGGTGGTGCTGCAGACAGTGCTCAATTAACTCGAAGTTTAATTGCCCGACAAGTTGATGGTATGTGGGTGCAGTCGCTGCCGAAACGCTTACAAAATCGTGCGATTTCTTTGTTAGTGCATGGGTGGAAAGCACTGTCTTCCAACGGTACACTAACAAAACCTCAAGAAGCTCATGTTAAGTCGGTGTTTGAAGCACTAGAGCAAAGTCATCAAGATGATCCTAAGCGAACGTTGTGGATGTCTTTTAAACAGCTTATTGCCCCCCCTTATGGCATGAATGCTGCGTCTGCGGGCTTGTTATTAGGGTTAGTATTAGCCGGTGTTAGCCCTCCCCGTCGATTGGAACGGAAAGGAGATATTATTGCTGCCGCGGATTGGTTAAACGAGGCTTTTTCGGCGCAGCGCGGCAAACATTTCCTGGAAAAACTATTACTGGAGCAAAGTACCCTTAGGTTTTTATCAGAAGATGCTGCGGGAAGGTGGCGTAATTTATTACATCGTTGGGAGGAAGCACAAAACTATCAAGAGATTCTCGATATTGCGCATGAGGTTGTGCAAAATAAAAAAATTGATCCTTTGCCCGAAACCTTAGAAGGTTTGTATTTACATTTAAAGGAGCGTGCCAAAGAAATAGCATCAGCTGTTCAAGAGACAGAAGCCAAGTTAAAAGAGTATGAAACCAGAATTGAAAAAGCAGAACGCAATTGTTCGGTAAATGAATTTTTAAACATGGCTGGGAAGCTCATAAAAAAACGTAAGACGATGGAAGAAGAAGGTTGCTGGCCTGATGGTTTTATAGCATTCTGTGACCAGATGCTCGCTATTATTCAGCAGTCTTTGCCTAGCTTCTTATCAGAATGGATTGCTCAACAAAGTTGCCATTCTGCAACACAAGTAAATGATTTTCGCTTTAAGATGGAATCATCCGTAGAGACACTTCAGGTACTCGGTTTTAAAGCTCAAGCAAAAATGCTAGAGCAACAGGCCCATCATTCTATCGCTCAGGTTGAAGCCAGACAAAAATTTTCACTCACACTGGCTGAAAGCGAAGATTACCCCCGCCAAGTTAAACCCACTGTATCAACACCCGTGCGAGATTTACGCGATGCCATTACCAAAGGGGATGATCTGATCAAAGGCGTGCAAAGCGCACAGTCCGTATTGAGTCCAGAAGAAATAAATGCTCGCATTAAAGCGATTGAACATCATCAGCAGCAGCTACGCGAGATGGTCAAACATCAACGCGCACAATTAGATCAATTATTTTCCTTACCCCTTGATAATGAAAGAGCCTTGCGTGATGCTTTGATTAGTATGAACCGTTTGCGAGAGATATTTGTTGGCACACCGGATCAAAATGATGTGTCCGATATGATCACCGTATTGGAGCATTTACTTTCTGATCTCAAGACTTGGGAACATGGCGAAACCAGTCCTGAACGATTGCATGAATTATTGTCTCAGCAAATGGAAAAACAACTCGAAACTTTACAAACTTTCTTAGATGATAAGGAAATAGAACCCGCATGGAATTTAGGCGCCATCTATAAGGCTATTGCGGCTAATCGTATTGATGTTGTTAATAAACGCTCAGCTAGTTGGTTGGCAGCAAGAGCTGATTTGGTCAATAAATTAGAAACGTTAGACCTTAGCCGCTGTATAGCTCTTGAAAAAGAGCTATTGGCTGCGCCTGGGTATTTGTCAACTCATGATAAAGAGCAAATGGTGCAGTATCTTGAGTTAGTAGCACATTATTCTGCCAAATTAATAGAAAATCTCAGACAATCAAAAGTTAAACAGTGGCAAGAACAATTCATTTCATTAAACACTACTGAAAATTTAACCCGATATGAAGTCGAACAATTGTTAAAAGTGTTAAGTAATCCACCGGTAGAATTAACTAATGAAGAAAAAACTCTATTACAACCTATTGAGTACCAGTTAATCCATCATCTGGATAAGATTAGTATTGATGACATTTTGGCTAGAATCGAAAGATTACCTGTTGATATACAAAAGCAGATATTCTCGATACTTTCAAAACGACTTAGTTAGTACAAAAGTGACAAAAGGATGGAGGATCTGAATTTTATGTGATTGTAAGAATTTTTGTATAAACCTAGAAATAAAAATTAGTTATAAAACAGATACTCATATGTCTACTCAACTGTATTTCTATTTTCTCTGGCGTTTTTTAGGTACGACGCGCCCGTTATCTGTTTTCACCATATCGATATACTCTCCTTTTTGTTCTGGGCCATAACTGACATGAATAGGTCTATTATCACCATAAAAATACAATCTATCGAATGGGGTGTTTTCGGCCACCCAATCGGCGACATCACGCATATTTTCATCATCAACAATAAAATCTACTGCTGCACCTAAACGTGGGCAGATTAACTGTTTTTTACTATTCAGTTCGTGTGCGGCATGTTGATCGAGTTTAGGCGCAACACGATGTTTTATAAGCTTACCTAATTCGTGTGAACAAAAACCATAGCTGAGTCGGATCATACCAAAATAGTCGATAACAGGATCAAGAATATTAATAGCTAATTCATACAATGCAGTATAAGTGTCGGCTTGTTGAGGAAGGTTAGTCATCCGGCTGATTTGTTGAGTTTCACCGCATTCAATGAGCTGTCGATAGCTCAAAAAGCGTCCGCAAGCTGTATCAAGCTCAGGAATGCTTCGACTACGAATAAGTTGTAAATCGCTAATTTCCCAGCGAGTGGCCGTCATGGTTTCTCTGAATAGATTAGGATTAGGGCCATGACCGGATAAATCGAACAAGTTTAGTGCTTGCAATTGTTCGTCAAAGGCGAGTTGTTCAGAGTAATGCGGGAAATCTTCATTAATATAGCGAGATTTTAAGTAAAGATAGGTTGGCTCATAATCTTCACCATAGCGGTAAACATCAAATGTTTGTTCACGTAGGTTGATTTTGACGCGTTCCTGCAAGCGTGGTAAAGGTTGTTCTATAAAATCATCGTAGCACATCAGACTTAGCTTTCCTGATTGGCTATGAATTTTAATCAAGTCTGCCTGCTCAAGGTCTCCATACAGTATAGTCGCACAGCCGACATATATGCGTAACAAAGAGGGAAGTTGATTGACAAAGCTACTATGCAAGATTAATGCGCCTTCGATATCAAGATAACCGAGTCCTTGCTCAGCGGCTTGTTGGCAATCAAGGGCTATTTGTTCCACACGACTGATCTGGAATAATTTATTTTGAGCAATACTTACCGCGTTTTTATAGTCACCAAAAAAAGCTTTGATGTCAGACTGTAAAGTGCTGTCCAGGTGCTTATAGGGTTTACGCCTAGCAAAAGTTTGAAGAGCGAAGTATGTTATTAAATCGTCGATGCGAGCTTCTCTTGCGAGTTTTAATAGATCGCTCTCCTTATGTGACAACATGAACTGCAAAGCTTTGTTAATGGTCCCAAATGCTTGGGTCAAATCAACCAATGAATCAATTTCTTGCTTTTCCGCTAGCCGACCTAGCAATAGTGTTTGTTCCCATAGGGGATCTAACAGATGTCGATAAGTTTGATATTTTTGTTCGTCGCGAGAAAGTTTTTGCTCAGCACTGCGTGGTAACCGTTGCGATAACCGTAACACATTGCGCGAACTGCGTTGTCGTCCAAGTAGAAAAAGCTGTTCAGCTGACGGATCTTTAAAAACAAAGAAAATACCTGGGGCAACCGGAATGGCGTTTACATCAAGTGCATCACTTAAAAAATCTTTCAATTCACCCTGAGTAAAATACTTTTGAAAAGTGTTGCGCTGTGTGAGTACCCCATCGTTAAATGCTTGACCTTTAAAAGCGTTCTGGTTATATAGCATCACTGAGACTACTAAGAGTTGATTAGCTAGTTTATATGCACAAGTTACTGCTTCAAGTCGTTCCTGATAGTTTTCGATGACATTAATCACAAAACCCAAATTTACGATATCAGCGCTATGTTTAGGTTGATCAGGTGCATAGAAAGGATCCCAGCCAGAGACTGAAATCTGGTTGACACTTAAGTTACGAATATCATCACCTTTACCACAACCATAATCAAAAACCGAAAGACGACCATCCAAAAAACCATATCTTGCTAAACATTGCATTGGTGCGGATAGATTGCTACGTGATAAAGCCGTCAAATGGCGGGCAATAGCAGCAGTATCTATGGAGGTTGTAGTTTGGTCGTCGACGCTATCAATATCGGCATTACCCAGAGGTAAAAATTGCTTATCAATGAGTTGATAGCCTTTTTGCTGAATTAAATTTTCCCAGGCTTTTTTAAAACCAATAGTTAAAGGATGATCGAATAAACCTATAGTTTCTGCTACGGTAGTCAGTTGTTGATATTCTTTTTGCTGAGGATGTTCGGCCGCAAGAAGTAGTTCTTTACGATGCAAAATAGGAGGATTGAATAACGTCTGATAGCGGCGTTTTTCCACTCGTTGTGTGCCAAAATCGATACGGTAACTATGTTGCAATACGGGAAAAGGGTCATCAAAAAAATCTGCGTAATACAAAAAAGACAATGCCCGTCCGTTTAGCTCGTATTTCACTACGTTATAGTCAGTTTCTGAATTCAAATTTGCTAGATTTTCCGCTTCACAAATTGTTTTTTGTATCTCAATTGGTTGTAACGCGGTAATGCTAGAATGCCAGTACAGATGATTAAGTACTTTTTTGCCCAGCATCGTATTCACTCCAAAGCCAAATGTCTTAATTGTCGAACTGTGTCACATAATATCGTCGCTGCCAGTTGTATATCAATGATACGGGTATAACGTCCAAAACTTAGCCTTATTGCCTCATACAACCGGTCACCTTCAATATTCATCGAGCGAAGGACATGGGAAGCCTCAATAGCACCACTGTTACACGCTGAACCTGACGATAGTGCTACTTGGTCTCTTAATGCAATAATTAGGGCATCAGCACTGACACCTGAAAAACTGAGATTAACTATATTTGGTAGTGCAGCGGAAGCATCACCATTAAGTTTCACCTCGCCCAGAATAGTAAGTTGTTTATTTAAAAGCTCTCGTAACTGCTGACTATGTAAATAATCCTCAGTCAGACGTGTATGAGCTAATTCAAAGGCAGTGACCATGCCTATAATTTGATGTACTGGCAAGGTACCTGGTCGTAATCCAAATTCTTGGCCACCACCGTGAAATAATGGAATCAATCTTTGTCTTTTACGATTCCGAATAAATAAACAGCCAACGCCCTTGGGCCCATAAAATTTATGAGCGGACAGTGATAATAAATCCACTGGAAGCTCGCTCAAATTAATGCTCAACTTACCGGCACTTTGCGCTGCATCAACATGAAAATAAATAGGCTTATCTTTTAGTGCCTGAGCAATCTGGGCAATATCTTGAATCATGCCTGTTTCATTATTCACATGCATTATTGACACTAGAATAGTTTGTTCGGTTATCGCTTCGAGTATAGTTTCCAACCTCAGTCTTCCTTGGTTATCTGGGCGAACATAAGTAACGATATAACCTTGAGCTTCAAGAAATTTACATGTATCCAACACAGATTTATGCTCTATCGTCGAAGTAATAATGTGTTTACCGACAGGATGGGCTAAAACAATCCCTTTGATAGCCAAATTATTGGCTTCGGTTGCACCTGATGTGAAAATTACATCGTCAGATGAGCAATTTAATAACTGCGCCATGTTTGAACGTGCCTGACGGATAACATTCTCAACTGCTATACCTGGACTATGTTGTATTGATGCAGGATTGGCGAATAGACCATAGAGCGTTAAATAAGGTAACATCGCTTGAACGACTTCGGGTGCTACCGGGGTTGTAGCGGCGTAGTCGAGATAGATAGGACTATTCATTAATATATGAAACTACAGCAAATTTTGAGTTAATGAAGCGTAAGCTTAAAGAAACGAAAAAAACTCCAATTTTTATCATAAGGATTTCCTTGAAATGCCATCAATAATATCAAGATTGCTAATTTTCCTGTGTATATCCCAGTCAATTCTAGCAGAAACAGACTATACCTGTGTCAATCACTGTACGGATCAAGACTATGGATTTTCATTTTGCAAAGAAAAATGTAGTTATGATAAGACAGAGGCGAGTAAGGACTCGGTGAAACAAGAAACTTCTAAGCCTCAACATGACTATACCTGTGTAAGTCGCTGCACTGCTGATGGGTATGGATTTGCATATTGTCAGGACAAGTGTAGTTATTGAATCTGACGAAAATATCAACTGGTCATTTACGGCAAGGGTGCCAATGCTGGTTTGTCGAGATTTTTAAACCATTGCTGACGATTGCCCAGCCACTGTTTAAAAGGTTTCTGGTTTAATCCGGTGAGCGATGCGCGAATCTCTTGATTGAGCGCGGCCAACGAAAAGAAGGTCTGGTGACGTAATTTCGCCATAATCCAGCGCTCAATTTGCATATAATTTAACAGGCAGTTGAAAAATGAACATCACATACAATATATGTTATAAAAATATCTAACTTACCTACTATATGAAGTAGGTAAGCCGATTTTTTCAACAACCTGTTAATTTTTGTGAAAAATGGACTTGATCATCGTTCAATTCCCCTCAAAAGCTTCCATTACTTTGCTATACAAACTTTCAGCCTGTTTATGTTGAGTAAAAAATTGTTGCAATACACCCTGTTTTTTTAATTCATTAAAATACTGATATACTCTTTTTGCAAAAACATCATTGACAAAACTTTCCTTACTGCCTTTCCGACCATTACGCACAATATTGACGCCATCATGTTCGTTAAAATAAGCTATAGCCTCTGGCCACCAAGGTAAACGGTAACAGGGTGCTAATCTGTTTGTGAGATTTGCTTGACTAAGACGGTAATTTTTAGCGTTTTGTTTGCATTCGGCAAGAAAATCATCAGCCAATTCTTCATAAGATTTCATAATTTTTCTCTATTAATTTAATCTTTATATCTAGTTTATTTTGCTATGTATTTTTGACAAAAAATATTAGGCTAATCCATCAATTTAATGTTATTTCCCATACCAAAAAATTCCTGTAACTGTTTTGCATTCTTATCATTAAAAAACATCTTTGGCTCATTAACCATTTTTATGCCTAATTCAAAAAAATCACATATCTTTGGAAAATTTATTGGATACCCAACTGATATAACATCAATTTCAATCGAAGCACCAACAGCAAGAGATTTATTAATCTTGTCTGCCAGCATAAAACAGTAACCAAGCATTTCTTTACCTGAGAATGTATGTCCTATCCTAACTTTTTCCTTTTTGTTAATAAACGTTATAGAAAACAGACAATTATCCTCAAGAGTTTTATTTGCATCCTCCTCTACCAGTTTAAAAAAATTGTCTACATTGTTGCCAAAACCATAAGTCATTTTGTTGTCCTGTTATTTAGGCTAACCATAAGGAATGCTTATGGTTAGCTAGATACTGTAGCGTTACATTCGGTCTACGTGATTAAAATATTACTCGTATCATGATTTAAAATGTACCAAGTGTTGGTTTTAATTTTTAAGCAAACAAACACTCCAGCAACAACGGATCAAATTCCGCGCGATGGGCATTGATTGCCGCAATAAACGACTTTATCCAAGCATAAAGCTTAGGACTGTCATATAACACGTTGACACTCATTTCGGCCCGATGGTAAACCCGTCTTTGTGTCAACTTGGCAGCTTTCATGACGGTCTCCTTGTCGCTGTATTTTTCTAAATGTTTCAAAAAAGCTTTCGCGCTTTTGTCCTTAATCCTAAATAATTGTGTGAATACAATTTGGTCATATAAAGCTTGGCTTTCACTTAGGAGCAAACATAAACATAAGGGTTTTAGTGTATTCATCCGACGATAATAAAAACGTGTCATACGCCACCATTCCCGTTCCGACAACAAATCTCTAGTCGCCACTTTTCCTAAAGCAACTTTAATCATACCCGGCAGATCAAGGTCGCTTTTTGCCTGATTAGCGATTACCGAAACGATCACTATGTTGTTTCGATGATAACCACAACTGTTGTCTATCCGGTCAACTGACCAGTCGGTTGCATCATTTTCTGCAAAGGTAAATGGCTGTAACGTGATGGGACAGCAACCCTTGGTTTCTTTAAGTTTAGCTGATAAATCCTCTGTTGTTATAGAGACCTCCAAGCTTTTCACCAAAGCACGATCGCGAATGATCATCAGTTTTTTTTCATACAAATCTGGTGTTTTTCGAGAGGCCTTTTGCATAATTGCCGCGTCATATCCGTAGCGAATTTGCTGGCGGTGTTCCTCATGAAAACGCGCAATATCTAAAGGTAAACTAAAACGATAATGATCAAAACCGATTTCAAATGCTAAACTTGACATAACGACCTCTCTTAAAAAATGGCAGGACAAATTCCATTAACCAGCGTTTTGTTTCCGAATTCAGGCGTATTATAGAAAGCCCCCCTTACAAAATGAGTAACGGTTAAATAAATTTATTTAAATTCATTATGTTATAACTTTGTCAAAGATAGCAATTATGCCGTCGCAGAAATCACAAGCCACTGTACAACGTCGTTTATTTGTTTTAGATGCTATTCAACGTTTGAGTGGACGTTCACAACGCTGGGTAACCGGTTCCGAAATTACTACTTATTTAAAAAAACAAGGTTATTCCGCTAAAATACACAGCATCCGACGAGATTTGAAAGCTTTATTGGAAACCCATCTGCAACTTGAATGTAATGATAATTGCCGTGGTGATAAGGAACCCAAAAATGGGTTGGCTTATGGTTATCGCTGGACTAGTTCGGATAAGCCGGAGAGTGGCGGCATCACATTGACGGAAGCTTTATCACTCGTTATGGTTGAACGCTATTTGAGTCATACATTACCGGTATTGCTGATTGATGCTTTGCAAGATATTTTCCACCAAGCACACCAAACCCTAGAATTGCACAAAAAAAGCCAAATGACTCATTGGCCTGAAAAGTTTTGTGTCATTCCTTCCTCTCAACCCTTAATCCCACCCGAGCTCGACCACGAGATTTTAGCGGTTGTCCATGAAGCTTTATTGTTTGAAAAACAACTCAAGGTCACCTATCAAGTTCCGAATCGAAAGGAAGCCAAGACCTACCGTTTGCATCCTTTAGGTATAATTCAGCGAGGACCAGTCACCTATTTGGCTGCAATGGCGAATGATTATGAAAACGTATTTTTGTATGCGTTACATCGGATGCAAATGGCAGTGAAATTGGAGCAAGATTGCCGAATTAAAATAGGGTTTACTTTAGCTGAGTTTGCAGAACAACAAGGTCACTTTGGCTCTGGAAATATAATTCACTTCAAAGCGATCATTTGTGATCACCTTGCTTCAATATTGGAAGAAACTCGATTAAGTAATGGTCAGGCCATAACTGCTGATAATAATTCAGGATATAGGGAAATAACTGCTGACGTTGCCGATACTTGGCAATTGCGTTGGTGGATTTTGGGAGAAGGAGATCGTATCGAAGTACTTGAACCTGAAACGTTAAGACAAGAAATTGCAGAGTCGTTCTCAAAATGTAATCAAACATATTTGCGTTAAGCGTAAATAGCAAAATTAATTTATATGAACATATCAGGAAACACACCTTGAGCAAAAAAAATAGACTGGTAAACAGTTTGATGAAATTTACAGCATCGTTACAGTCCATAGCGCCATTGTTCAATGAACTTTCTAAGTCTCGAAAACTTTGATTCTATGGTATTCGAGATACTTGGCACGCTGCTCGTTCCTATATATCTCCGGAATTTCAAAATACTGTTTAATGTTCATAGCAGTCTTGGCCG
This sequence comes from Methylococcaceae bacterium, assembly GCA_947505105.1. Classification (GTDB taxonomy): domain Bacteria; phylum Pseudomonadota; class Gammaproteobacteria; order Methylococcales; family Methylomonadaceae; genus SXIZ01. The sequence goes on from CANNKG010000043.1 coordinate 29,041, forward strand.
ACTCTGATAAATATTTAGAGGTAACTACTTGCCAATTTTCATCAAAAGAGATAAGGCCAGCATCAAAAGCTGAATCCCACAAAGCTGAAAGTAGTAAACCATTATCGGGATGACCTCTTGAGTCAATGTCCGTAGTGCAATGCGACCAAGGCTTGATATGGGAAGCAATCAATAGCTGCTTGCCTTCTAAGCCAGTCATCCAACATTTTTCGCCCCCGATAGCAATCAAAGTATCCCGAAAACTACCTTGACCATATCGAACTTTAACTACTGCTTTGCGTTCATCAGTAGCGAGGCTTTTGGTATCAGCATCTAAATTGTCTTGTTCAGATTTTGGAATGATTGATTCCGGTAAAGCCTTTGATGTCTGAGCTGTTGTGGAGATTGCCGAATACTGTTCTTGAGATTTATTCGGTACGGTTGAGATTGATGAGTTTCCGAGATACCACGACAATAATTGTTTCAAATCTTCCGCAGTCGAAACTGATAATCGTAGTACATCATTATATTCCGGATTCAATGATGAAAGCTGAGCAGCAGATGATGACAAGCCTTTATCTCCGGTTGGACCTTTGTATCCCTTGGGATACTTTTCCGAGATTCTAGCTGCGCTGACGATTGAATTAGAAAAATCTATATTGTTTATGGACTTTTGATTTACATAAACTGTCACACCTTCACTTGTGGCCCGCCTTGTTATCGCAATATGCCTAATTGCTAGGCCAACAAATTCGAATCTAAAAGTATATTTTACGTGTTGCCCTTTAGAATCTCCTCGCGAAGAGAGAACTGGTTTTGCTCCTGGTATCTTTTCAACAATAGCTTTCGCCAATTCTGGTGTTAATGTCATAACGTTCGAATCCATTTACAAATAAAAATTAAATCCCAAATTCATAGTGGGTAGCATCCCATTTTGCAAGACAAAGGAATTTGGCGTTATTTCAGGAATCACTGGCATGCGTGGTTTCCAAATTTGGGGTCAAGGGCGAATTTTGCCAAGCAGTCTGCTAATTTGTGGATGGTAAAGCAACGCATATTCTAATGCCACTAAATCCTCGTACAAAACATTTTGAACATCTTCGATTCGATTAAAATCATGATTTCATAAGGCATCTGAATTTGTTGAGCGATAATTTCAGCAAAGATTGAGAGTTCTTATACTTAAAACAAAACTTCATCCTTAAACTTGTTTATTACTCATCGTTCGCTCAAATTAACCCAAGATTCGTAGAATTATGGCAAGATATCAGCATTTACCATTAGAAACTTCAATCAACATTACCAGAACCGAACGGGTAGACGATATTCCACTGTTGCTCGCGCAGATGGAAAAAATGA
>CANNKG010000044.1 GCA_947505105.1 Methylococcaceae bacterium
ACTCAGTCAATTTTGTTTTGTCGAGTACTTATAAATACCCCGTTCGTCCTGAGCTTGTCGAAGGATTTGCGGTTCATGGTTCGACAAGCTCACCACGAACGGTTTTTTTTGAACTACACCCGCCATAATTAAATTGACTGAGTACTAGTCATGAACATAGTCAATGGAGTTTAAAAGCTAAAAGCTAAAAGCTAAAAGTTGAAATGCTCCACGCGATGCTCTCAAAGAAGTACCCGCCGATTTATGCTGACATTTGGGAGATTGGCGTCAATTTATCGCGTCGGATCGGCGATCAAGACTCAAGTACGAAGACTTGAACTTGACAGAGCGGTCAATCAGGTCCATCAGTACGAGGATGAGGAAATCACCAAAAAGGGTTTCATCCATGGCTACCACCGCTTTATGTGGCTAATCTTCGAAGGCTTTTCCTGCCTCGACTAACGACTTTGGCAATTAGCGAACGGTTCGTTGCTCGGATTTCTTGTTATTTTCGGTTAACAAAATGAAGAATGGTCGTGATGGTTGATTCAGTAGCATTTTCAACATCCTGTTAAGGGAGGAATGTATGAAGCCATTTTTTCGGGAAAATCCGAATAAAAGAATCCACATTGTGATTATGTTGTTTATTTTATAGCTTTATAATAGAGGCGAATTCGTAACCATGATGCAGCACATTAATAATCTCGGTATTTGTTTAACGCTATGTAATTTAGAATAATGATGCGCTAAATTTAACAAGCAACTCTTGATGAGCCTTGACAACTGACTAATCATTACTATGTTGTAGGTATAAATTACTAATAATTTCCCTAGATCGAGATATCCCCATGGCTGAGTCACCCAGTAAAAAAAATAAAGAAGTTGCAAACAATCCTAAAGATGATCTAGATGAAATGTTTGACAAGGTGGATTCAAACATTCCTTCTCAAGTTTTCGAAGATGACGAAGAGGATGCTATTGATCGGTTATTGATGGGGCACGCTCCGGACTCTCAAGCCAAATCAAGCCCAAGCCCACTTTCAAATTTTAGCGATGATGATTTCGATATTGATACGCTGTTAATGTCGGCGGAAAAAGAAACCGCAAAATCCAGTATCAATGCTAATTCCAAAGCGGAAATGAAACAGAGTATCGATTCTTTACTAGATGAGTTTAGTGACGATTCTGAAAACATTGCTCCGCCACCCGCTAAGCAAGTAGAGCCAAAAACTGACGATAATGCCGATAGTTTTGATGAGTTTGCCAATTTTGATGAGGATTTAATTACACCGCAACCTCCAAAAGTTGAAGGCAAGTCTCTAGTACAAAGCGCCGACGAACAAGATGATTTTGATATCTTTGATATTTTCGAGGAAGATTTTAGTGTCGCTAAACCTGTAGAAATCCCTGTTGCTAAGGCAAATAAGTCATCGCCAGAGATTGCTGAACCGGTATCGATCGAAACGCCTGAATCAACTCTTGCTGATGAGTCGACGTCAACATCAGAAACTAATGTTGAAAAGGATTTTGATGAATTTGATATGAGTTTTGATGATGCGTTTGGCGAAGTGAGTGGTGCAAGTCAAACAGCCACGAGTTCGATATCAGAACCTGTTATTGAAAAAGCGTCGGATACGACGGAGCTTGATGAATTTGATATGAGTTTTGATGATGCGTTTGGCGAAGTGAGTGCTGCAAGTCAAGCAGCCACGAGTTCGATATCAGAACCTGTGGTTGAAAAATCGTCCAATATGACAGAGCTTGATGAATTTGATATGAGTTTTGATGATGCTTTTGCCGAAGTGAGTGGTGCAAGTCAAACAGCCACGAGTTCGGTATCAGTACCTGTGGTTGAAAAAGCGTCCGATATGACAGACCTTGATGAATTTGATATGAGTTTTGATGATGCGTTTGCCGAAGTGAGTGGTGCAAGTCAAACAGTTGCCAGTTCGGTGAACGAATCGGTGACTCAGACGAATTCTGCACCACAAGATCAAGTCTCAGAAGAAGATAATTTCCTGATTGCAGATTTTGACATCACCAGTGATTTGGATGATTTTACGACGGATACAAATAATTTTGCGTCTGAGACTATCGATGTGGGAATGGTGCATGATTCACATGTGGATGAGGATCGCGATGAATTGCAGGATGCATTTAGTGAGTTGGATGATTTTCTTGAACAGGAAACTCAGACTAACGAAAGCAGCTTTGATACCGCGATTCAGGATAATGTTTCAGCAACAGCTTCAGCTTTTCAAGGAATCGACAATACTACGCAGAAAGAGCTGTTAAGTCAGATCGGTGAACTATGGGCCGCGCAAGACCTCCTCAAACAGCAATTTACGGCATCTGCAACCGCTAGTGGCTTGCCTGAAAAGGTCATGACTGAATTAGATATGCTGGCTAATGAGCAGAAATCATTACGTCGCTTAATGGAACAGAATAATCCCAAGAAAAGTCCGGTGTTGGTTTATGTTGCTCTGGCACTTGGCGGACTTGGTATATTGGTAGGCGCTGGATTGTTTGCCTTACAGATGAGTCGAAATACTGAATATGAAGCATTAAAGCAGCACAGCGAATCACTCGAAAAAGAGATTGAAATCTTAAAAAATGGTGGTCTGACTGCGCAGGGGGTTGATGTAAATACCGCCCTCGCTGATATGAATGCACAAATGACTGAAATTAAGGAGAAATTCACCGGATTGGATAAACTCGCTCAGATTGATGAGTTGCAAGCTAGCGTTGCAGGTCTTCAGGTCGATTTGAATGGTTTACTCAAGAAAGAAGTCGAACAGCAAGCGTTAGCTAAACCGACTGAACCGATTCCAACTCAGAAACATATTGAAAATCAAACGACGAATCAATTACAGATCAAGGATGTTGGACATTCACCTACTCAGGCTAAAGAGCCTGAAAAAGTTGCTGAAAAACCAGCGACGGCGCCTGAAGCTAAAGTCGTCGCTTCAGTCGTGAAAAAACCTAAAGTCAAACCGATTATGCCTGTTCCATCCGTCGCTCAGGAGCCAAGGCAGCCGGGACGTTGGGCGGCCAATCTGGTTTCGTTTCGTCAGGATTGGTATGCCAAGCGTAAAGCCGAAGAATTTGCGCAACGCGGGATTATGGTCGATGTGGTGCCGGTTGAATTAAAAGGTGAAACTTGGTATCGCTTGCGCGCCGGTGGGTTTTCGGATCGGGCCGAAGCTAACAGTTTTGCCGCTAAAGCCAAAAAACAGCTTAATCTAACCTCGGTTTGGGTCACCTTAGAATAAGGTTTGGTGCCCATTATGCCTGAGAAATTAGTGATTGCCATTTCGTCGCGAGCGCTGTTTGATTTGGATGAGTCACATCGAATTTTTGAAGCTGAAGGCAAAGATGCATATTGTCGTTATCAAATTGCGCATGAGGATGAAGTTTTAGCGCCGGGGTATGGTTTTTCGCTGGTCAAAAAGTTTCTGGCCATTAATCAGTGTGAAGATGGCGTTCCGCTGGTGGAAATTATTTTGTTATCACACAATAGTGCCGATACTGGTTTGAGAATTTTCAATTCAATTGCTCATTACGGACTCGATATAACGCGCGCTGCTTTTACGGGTGGTGTGTCGCCGTTTGAATATATTCCAGCCTTCGGTGCGCATCTTTTTCTATCAACTAACTCTGAAGACGTCATTAAAGCGTTGGGGGCGGGCTTTGCGGCCGCAACTATTTTATCTGGGAATAGTGAGAAGCATGGTAAAGCCCGTGAACAATTGCGCATTGCCTTTGATGGTGATGCCGTGTTGTTTTCCGATGAGTCCGAGCGGATTTATCAGCAGGAAGGATTGGTGGTGTTTACCGAAAATGAACGCAATTCAGCGAAAATACCGTTGCCGGGTGGACCTTTCAAAGAGTTTTTAAGCGCTTTGCATCGTATTCAGGCGCATTTTGAACCTAATTCGGCGCCGATTCGAACGGCTTTAGTGACGGCCCGTTCGGCGCCGACTCATGAACGAGTCGTGCGAACATTGCGTGCCTGGAACATTCGGATTGATGAAGCCCTGTTTCTGGGGGGAATGCCTAAAGCTGGTTTTTTAAATGCCTTTGGCGCGGATATCTTTTTTGATGATCACCGAAGTTATTGCGAAGCCGCATCCGATTATGTAGCGACTGCTCATGTCCCTCATGGGATCATTAATGATCCTCCGATAACTGATAGCGCATAAAGTAGGCGCTATTTTCCACTAAGGCTTCCAACCTATACCGTCCGGGTAAAGTGCGCGATTTGCTTTCAAATTTGGTATTGGTCAAATAATTACCAGGGGGGAAGAGGATCTCAAGCATTCCGGAATTTTGACGAATCAAAATAGCGTCATAACTGTCGGTTTTGTTCATCAAATTGAGATGTTCTATTGTGCCTGAAATCACTTCAAGCAAAATTCGTTGGCTAATGTTGTCGGTACTGGGTAACACTTGTCTGATAAAAGCTAATTGTTGAATGCCGTGGGATTTTAAGAGTAAGACTAATTGATCAATACCTAGGTTTTGAACAGGGAGAGCGGCAACGGTGAAATCTTCAAAGCGGGTGTTGTAAACGGAGGAAGTAAAGGCCTGGGTTTTTGTGTCATCCAGGCCTGGATGTTTTGAGATCAGGTTTGTTTGAGCGTGAAGCGGCACCAATTGCAAGAAATTCATTGGATTTGAATTTATTTTAGCTTCGGATGAAATGCGTTGAATATTGGCTTTGGTGGCGTTTTGTTTTAATTGTGCCAGAACATTAGCTAATCCAATAATCAAGTAATAGTGTTGGGGCGCAGAAGGAATAATGTTATTTAAAATTTCCTGATAACCGGTTAAGCGATGTCGGATAGGCCTCAGTTCGCTTTCTGGTAGACCGCTGTCAGTTAATGCCTCGCTAATAGACGCACAATCTAGATAAATGACCCCTTGGATCCTGTGTTCTTCGTTCGTGGCGTTATAAGGAATTGGAGCTATGGCTTGGTTGGGTATCCATACAAAATTGGCTGAAGGATCCAAGCCACCGAGTTTAAGTGACGCAAAATGTTGATCAGCAAACTGAAATAATTGATCAATCGTCGGTGCTTGAAACTGGTGCGGGTTGCAAATCCAGAATACTAAATTACGTTGAAGAACGCCCAGAATATTTTTTTGGATAATCCTGCAAGGTAGCGTTTGCGGAATGGGGGTTTTAAGGAAGTTTAATTGCTCAGAAAGTTGATAAAGATCGGCAGTTTTTTTCCAAACCCGGGTTGACGGACTTAATTTGAAAATGGCCTGTTTACGCAGGCTAAGTCCCATTAGATACATTCCCAAGTAAGTTGCATTTTGCTGTTGTTGTAATGATACTTCGGGAGATTTGCAAATTTGACAATAGTTATAAGCTAAGCCGCTGAGTAATTGGGTGCTTAATTGTGCGGTTTTAGCCGTTAAGGACTGTGATTGAATTGATCCGCTAAGAATTAACTTTTCGAGTTGATCAGAAAAATATTGTACATCGCCGATCAGTTGATCAAGGATGGCTAGTTTGGTAATGGGTTGAGGTGGGTTTTTGCGCAATTTCTGGATAAATTGATGCAATTCACTACTGGATTGGCTTTTATTGAGCGTTTTTAAGTTTTTTAACCAATGATCTAGTTGGCTAGGCTCTTTAATATCGAATGATGAAGTATTATCAGTATCCATAGCTTTTATTAAGTTTGGTTAGGCGAGCGATTCGAATCGTTTTGGTTAATCCAGGTTTTCGATGGAGCTCCTGCTTGTTCTTCAACAAGTTTAGGCACAAGATAACCGGGTAGTGCTTTGAGTAGTTGTTGATGCAGCTTAATGGCAGTGTGTCTGTCAACTTCAAAATGAGCGGTACCGACAGCTCTATCTAATAGGTGTAAATAATACGGCAAAATTCCAAATTGAAATAATTTTTCACTTAACGCAATTAATTGCTCGGCATTATCGTTTACTTCTTTTAAAAGTACCGACTGATTTAATAACAAAATGCCTGATTCAGCGATTTTTTTGCAAGCTTCGGCGAGTTGAGGGCTTAGCTCGTTGGTATGATTGGCATGAATAACCATAATTACTTTTTGCCGACTGTTTTCCAGGCAGGTGAGTAATTCCGGGGTGATACGTTCAGGTAAAACAACCGGAATACGGCTGTGAATACGGATGCGTTTAATATGCTCAAATAGGTTCAAGCTTTGGATAAGTTCATGTAGATGCTGATCATTAAGCAAGAGAGGATCGCCGCCGCTTAATATTATCTCATTAATATCAGTATGTTGCTCTATGTAAGCTAGAGCATTCTGGAGACGACTTGAACTTAATTGAAATTCGGAGTATGGAAAATTACGTCTAAAACAATAGCGACAATTGATTGCACATCCGCCTGTCGTAATCAGCAAAGCCCGTCCTGAATACTTATGCAAAATTCCGGGGATCGGCGCTGAAGCCTGATCGCCAACCGGGTCGAATAGGTAGTTTGGAACATCGGTTAATTCTTCTGAAATGGGTAGCACTTGACGCAAAATCGGATCGTTGGGATTCCCTTTTTCGATGCAGTCAGCAAAGCTTCGTGGTATTTTAAGTGGGAAGCTCTGATGGGCGATGGTTTGATGGCTAAGCTTGCTGGGGGCGATTTCCAGGTATTTGCATAGTTGATCCAGCTCTGTAAAAGCATTTTGCAAGGCTTTCTGCCAGTCCGCGATTGGTTTTTTTTGCATGAATTAGGCGTGATTTTGTTGGTATCGATTGCACCGTCCATTATAATGCTAAGATTTACGTTAATGTTTGTTGTCACGAGGAAATAATGGCTGTTTATAGTACTAATGAATTTAAGGGTGGGTTGAAAGTTATGTTGGATAACGATCCCTGCGCAATTATTGAAAACGAATTTGTCAAACCTGGCAAGGGCCAGGCGTTCAATCGGGTAAAAATTAGAAATCTGAAAACCGGACGCGTGATCGAACGTACATTTAAATCAGGTGAAACGCTTGAAAGTGCTGATGTTGCCGATGTTGAAATGCAATATTTGTATAACGATGGCGAATATCGACATTTCATGGTGCCTGATACTTTTGAACAATATCAGATGGATGACAAGGCGGTTGGTGATTCGGCTAAATGGCTTAAAGATCAAGATATTTGTACAGTGACCTTATGGAATGATGCGCCTTTAGCCGTGATTCCACCAAATTTTGTCATTTTGACCATCACTGAGACTGATCCGGGGGTTAGAGGTGATACCTCAGGCGGTGGCGGAAAGCCGGCAAAGCTTGAAACCGGTGCAGTTGTGCGTGTGCCGTTATTTGTGCAGACGGGTGAGGCTGTTAAAGTCGACACGCGAACTGGAGAATATATTTCTCGGGCAAAGGAGTAAGATGTCCACCTGGAAACCGGGTTGCGATCATGATCAATTAATCAAGCGCGCCCTGGTTTTAGCTGCTATCAGAGACTTCTTTGCCGAAAAATCAGTATTGGAAGTCGAAACGCCGTTATTAGGCATTACGACCGGTACTGATCCTCAATTGGATTTCTTTGTTACGCAATTGGACAGAGATGCAAAGAACAAAGCTTTGTATTTGCAGACATCTCCTGAATTTGCGATGAAACGCTTATTAGCTGCAGGAAGTGGTAGTATCTTTCAGATTTGCAAGGCTTTTCGGAATGGTGAAATTGGGCGTTTACACAATCCTGAGTTCACTATCCTGGAGTGGTATCGAGTAGGCTTTGATTTAGAGCAACTTATGCAGGAAGTTGCTGAATTAATGTTTCGCTTGTCGGATATTTTCGATATTGCGTTATCGATAGAAAAATATAGCTATAGTGAAATATTTAACCACTATACAGATCTTGATGCGTTGAACTTTGATCTTGATAGTTATCGCAGTTTTGCGATTCGACGCAACCATACAGACGCGGAGCGCCTATGCGGGGAGCAACATAGTGTATGGTTAGATTTTATTTTTAGCCATGAAGTTCAGCCATTTTTGGGAAAGACTGGAATGGTGATGATTCATAGCTATCCTGCATGTCAGGCTGCCTTGGCGAAAATTAATGACTTCAATCCGCTTATTGCGGAAAGAGTGGAATTATTCATGAATGGCGTTGAACTGGGTAATGGTTATTTCGAGTTAACCGATCCTGCCGAACAAGAAAGACGTTTCAAGCAAGAATTGCGTTTGCGTGAACAACAAAATCTGCCGAAAGTGGTTATTGATGAAAAATTTCTGGCATCTTTACAAGCGGGTTTGCCTTCTTGCGCCGGGATAGCAATAGGCCTTGATCGCTTGCTTATGGTCCTTAATGCTGATACCTGTCTTGATGAGGTGCTATCATTTTCCCATACTAGGTTATAAATTGCGGCTATTCGATAAAATTTTGAATATGTTATAATTCCAAAAGATAATAAATCGCTGTTTTGCGTACAACTATTTCATGAAATCATTTTTTTTTACACCTATCATTGTACTGTCTGCATTAGCTACGCCCACGCTAGGCTATGCGGATAGCTTTATTGTTAAAGATATAAAAGTCAATGGCTTACAACGAATTACCGCTGGAACAATCTTTGACTACTTGCCGGTGAATGTAGGTGAGAATTTTTCCGATGAGGATGTGGGGCCGGCCATTCGGGCTCTGTTTAAAACAGGATTTTTTAAAGATGTTTCCATTGAGCGTGAGGGTTCTACGCTGATAGTCAACGTGGTGGAACGCCCAACGATTGCCAAAATTACTTTTGACGGTAATAAAGATCTCAGCAAAGATGATTTATCGAAAGCGCTTAAAAAGATTGGCTTAACTGAAGGGCAGGTGTTCAATCAACAAATTTTGGATAAAGTTGAACAGGAGTTGATGCGCCAATATTTTAGTCATGGTAAGTATGGCTTGAAAATTACCACGGAAGTGACCGAGGCTTCGCGAAATCGTGTCAGTATCGAAATCAAGATTTCCGAAGGTCAGGCGGCAAAAATTCAACAGATTAATATCGTTGGAAACAAGGCGTTCCCAACGGAAAAATTACTGACTGCATTTGAATTGAGTACTACCAATATATTGTCGTTCTATACTAAAGACGATCAATATTCCAAGCAAAAATTATCTGCGGATCTTGAGCGCTTGCGTTCTTATTACCTGGATCGAGGCTATATCAATTTCGCTATCGATTCGACTCAAGTTGCCATTACCCCGGATAAGAAAGGTATCTTTATTACTGTCAATATTAAAGAAGGCGATTTGTTTACTTTACAAAAAGTTAAATTGTCTGGAAATCTAATTGTTGATCCTGAAGAACTGGTCAAACTGGTGAAAATAGGACCGGGTGAGATTTTTTCCCGAAAAAGCGCTACTGAAACTTCAAAAGCTATTTCTGATCGTTTAGGTGAGGAAGGTTATGCTTTTGCGAATGTCAACATGGTACCTGAGATAAATGTTCACCATAAAACGGTTGATATGACGTTTTTTGTCGACCCCGGAAAACGGGTGTATGTACGTCATGTCAACATGATGGGCAATGCCAAAACGCGTGACGAAGTCTTACGTCGGGAAATGCGCCAAATGGAAGCGGCCTGGGCTTCTACAAGTCAGATTGAGCGGTCGAAGACCCGTTTGGAGCGCTTAGGGTATTTCGATAGTGTGAATGTTGAAACGCCCCCGGTAGTGGGCACGGCCGATCAAATTGATGTCAACTATACCGTATCTGAAAAAGCATCCGGTAATTTGATGGCGGGGGTCGGTTTTTCTCAGACGCAAGGGATCGTCTTTAATGCTAACGTTTCTCAAGACAATGTCTTTGGTTCGGGTAAACGCGTTAACGTAGCTTTCAATAATAGTAATATCTCGACCGAATATAGTTTTGGTTATATGAATCCCTATTTTACGACCGACGGCGTCAGTTTGGGATATGATCTCGGCTATCGAACCCGTAATGCGGCTAGAGCGAATATTTCCCGCTATAACACTAATACCATCAATGCAGGGGTGAATTTTGGGATACCGTTGAATGAATTTGATCGATTAGGATTTTATTTTGATTTGAAAGAAACTCGTTTAAAACCTTCAGATATTTCTTCTCAAGAAATTTTGGATTTTATCGATCAGCATCAGGGGCAAAACAATACTTTTGACACGTTGTCGACCTCGGTGAGTTGGTCACATAATTCTTTGAATCGAATGATTATGCCTACTGAAGGTGGACAGCAGCGACTTACCGCTTTGGCGACGGTTCCGTTAAGTGATTTGTTGTACTATAAAGTTGATTATAATCAGCAGCATTATTTTCCTTTGGCGAAGGATTTGACTTTCAGGCTTAGAGGCGAAGTCGCCTATGGTGATGGTTACGGAAAAACCGATGAATTACCGTTTTTTGAAAATTATTTCAATGGCGGGGTTCGCTCAGTTCGTGGCTATAATGACAATACCTTGGGACCCCGAGATTCAAAAGGCCTACCAATTGGGGGATCGAGTAAAATTGTCGGTAATGCTGAATTATTCTTTCCTGTGCCGTTTGTCGAAGAAGTAAAATCGATCCGCTTAGGCTTGTTTTTTGATGCAGGCTCTGTAAGTAACGGTTTTAATATTGGTACCGTGAAATATTCAGCGGGGGTCTCGGGGGAATGGTTGTCTCCATTCGGTGCGTTATCGGTGAGTATTGCTGACCCTATAAATTCTGATCAATTGGATAATACTCGATGGTTCCAGTTTTCTTTTGGGCAGGGTTTTTAATGTAGGCTATTTTTTGCATACATAGATTGAAATTGTTCCTATAATTATTAACCGTAATGATCGTGTAATAACAGTTAGCCGCTGCTATCAATTTAGAAAAGGCTTTACCCGTAAGTTTTGATGGTAACATTAAACGCTAGCGGTATCAGTTTCAAGTCGCTGGTCGGGGATTTTTATGCCTGCCGCTTTTCCATGTTGAAAAGCGAGTTGGAAACGAAAACAATGAATACTTTAAGAGTAGATAGTTTTAACAATGAAAAAGAAAATAGCTTTATTTTTTGGGTTAATGGTTGCGGCTAATATTTGTTTTGCTGAACTTAAAATTGGATTTGTCAATGTGCCAAAAGTGCTTGAAAAAGCGCCACAGGCTGAGAGTGCTAAAAAACGTTTGGAACAAGAGTTTTCCCCGCGTGATAAATCCTTAGTGGCTCAGCAAAAGGAAATTCAAGCGTTAGAAGATAAAATGGCTAAAGATTCAGCGGTGATGAGTGATTCTGAGCGCCGTAATCTCGAAAAAGATTTGGTCGCTAAACAAAGAGAAGCGAAACGGGCTCAACAAGAGTTTAGTGAAGATTTCAATTTGCGCCGCAATGAGGAATTGGGTAAGTTGCAAAGACGAATCGTAGAAACAATTCGTACTTTGGCGAAAGATGAAGGCTTTGATTTGTTATTGACTGATGGTGTTATTTTTGCTGCTGATCAATTAGATGTCACTGCAGAAGTACAGAAGAAATTGTCTTCCGGATCTGAATAATATCTGTTTATGCAGTAATGGCTAAAACGTTCATCTAGCCAGTTCATTAAAGATTGCTGCATAATAAAATATTCTGTTAATAGATTTCGATACAAGAATAAAAGTGCTTAAATGCAATTATTCAGGCGAAGTCTGATAATTGCCAGTAACGTGGGACGAAGTTTCTTTACGTCTCACATAGTGAACAACTTTAAATTTATGTCAATTAAATTAGATATTTTACAGATTCAAGAATTTCTACCACATCGATACCCCTTTCTGCTCATTGATCGGGTTATTGAATGTGAACCTAGAGTTAAATTGGTTGGTTTGAAAAATGTCACCTATAATGAACCTTTTTTTCAAGGGCATTTTCCTCAAAAACCAATTATGCCTGGGGTATTAATTCTTGAAGCATTGGCCCAGGCAACCGGCTTGTTGGCTTCCGAGTCTGCTCCGGATGTCTTGGGAAAAGGCATGATTTATTATCTGGTCGGAATTGATAAAGCCAAATTTAAAAGACCCGTCGTACCCGGTGATCAATTAATGCTCCATGCGACCTTTGTAAAAACCAAGCAAAATATCTGGGCATTTGACTGTCGAGCGGAAGTCGACGGGGAATTTGTCGCGAGTGCTGATATTCGCTGCGCAGCTGCGGTAGAAGAGTCTTGATTGATTCTAAAGCGGTCATTGATCCGCGCGCCGAATTATCTGATGATGTTTTTGTTGGCCCATTTACTGTCATTGGACCGAATGTCAGAATTGGTTCAGGTACAGTTATTGGTCCGCATGTTGTGATAAAAGGGCCTGTTAGTATTGGGAAAGATAATCGTATCTACCAATTCTCATCTATCGGTGAAGATCCGCAAGATAAGAAGTATGCCAATGAAGTGACTCGCCTTGAAATCGGTGATCGAAATGTAATTCGTGAATTTGCGACTATGCATCGGGGCACCAAGCAGGATAAAGGGGTCACTCAGATCGGTAATGATAACTTGTTCATGGCTTATACGCATGTGGCTCATGATTGCATAGTCGGTAACCATGTGATTATGGCTAATGGTGCATCGCTCGCAGGTCATGTGCATCTAGGACATCACGCCATTTTGGGTGGTTTTACCTTGGTGCATCAATTTACTCAAATCGGTCAGTTCAGTTTTGCGGCGATGGGGAGTGCGATTACTCAGGACATTCCGCCGTTTGTCATGGTAGGTGGTAGTCCGACCAGACCCCATGGTATCAATTCTGTTGGCATGGAGCGAAATGGTATTTCACCTGAAGCCATTCGATTGATCAGAAAGTCATACAAAATTTTGTATAAGAATAACGCTCGCTTGGAAGATGCGATTGAAGAGATGGAAGAAATCGCTGGTGAATGTACTGAATTATCTATCATGGTCAGTTTCCTGCGCAATGTCACGCGTGGCATTCTCAGGTAACGCGTCATTCAATGGTCGTCTTGATTAATGTCGGCGCAATCAATTCAAGCAAATGTTGCTAGCCGGTATTGATGAAGTCGGGCGGGGATGTTTGGCGGGGCCTGTGATGGCCGCGGCGGTTATTCTCGATCCGGATCGTCCGATATCGGGATTGACGGACTCAAAAAAGTTATCTCCTGCGCGAAGATCCGAATTATCAGCGCTGATTAAAACGTCAGCGTTGAGTTGGTCGATTGCTCGGGTCGAAGCGAGTGAGATTGATCGCATCAATATTTTCCAAGCGTCCTTATTAGCAATGGAGCGCGCATACACTTCCCTTTCGGTTGTTCCAGAACGTGTGGTCGTTGATGGTAGTCGTTATCCTAACCTGAACTGTCCTGGGGAAGCTATCATCAAAGGGGATTTGCTGATTCCGGCAATTTCGGCGGCGTCGATTATCGCGAAAGTGGCGAGAGATCAAGAAATCGCGCTACTGGATGCGCTATATCCCGGTTACGAGTTTGCGCAACATAAAGGCTATCCGACTCAATTGCATAAGCAAAAAATTCAGCTGTTAGGATTAATGCCTTTTCATCGTCGATCTTTTGCTCCTATTAAAAACTGGCACACCACACAGACTGATTAACAGTTCATCGTTTTTCTGGCGTTACTCACAAGTAACTTGTATTCGAAATTCTCCTTTTGAAGATCTTGATTGATGCAACCCGGATTTGTCCATTTACGCCTACATACCGAATTTTCGCTGGTTGATGGTATTGTCAAAATAAAACCACTGACCAAAAAATTGCATGAACAGGGTGTGCCAGCGCTAGCCGTCACTGATCACGTTAATTTATTTTCACTGGTCAAATTCTATCGTGCCGCAAACGCTACAGGAATTAAGCCGATTGCCGGCGCGGATGTGCTGCTCTATAACGTTGATGAGCCCGTCGCTCCGTTTGTGCTGACCTTGTTGGTCAAAAATAAACGTGGTTACACGACGCTCACCGAATTAATCTCGCGCGCCTATCAGGAAGGGCAGCATCAAGGTGTGCCGATGTTGCAGATGGAATGGCTTGAGGAAAATCATGAAGGCTTAATTGCATTATCCGGCGCTATGGAAGGCGATATTGGACGCGCCTTGCTGGCTGAAAAGGAAGGTCTGGCGAAAAAGCTCGCATTAAAATGGAAGACGCTGTTTCCGAACAGTTTTTACCTTGAAGTGCAGCGAGTTGGCAAAGTCCATGAGGAGCGTTATCTGGCAGCGGCAGTTAATTTCGCGTTGGCCGTTGATTTACCGGTGGTTGCGACTAATGATGTGCGTTTTATTTATGCCAAGGATTTTGATGCCCATGAGGTTCGGGTATGTATCAATCAGGGACGTGTGTTGGATGACAGTCGCAGGCCCAAAAATTACACTGCTCAGCAATATTTACGCACTCCCGAAGAAATGGCGGAATTATTTGTCGATCTTCCGGAAGCCTTGGCGAATACGGTCGAGATTGCTAAACGGTGTAATCTTCAGCTTACCTTAGGTGAAAATTATCTACCGAATTTCCCGGTACCTGCCGGAACAACCCTCGACGATTACTTCTCTGAAGCCTCCCGGCAGGGATTGGAAGATCGTTTGCGACTATATCCGGCCGTGGGTTCGGGGACGCCTGAAGAAAACCGTAAACCCTATGATGAACGTCTGGCGATAGAGTTACAAGTGATCATCCAGATGGGCTTTCCAGGGTATTTCATGATCGTGGCCGATTTTATTCAATGGGCAAAAAATCATGCGATTCCGGTCGGACCGGGGCGTGGCTCAGGGGCCGGCTCTCTGGTTGCCTATGCCTTGAAAATCACCGATTTAGATCCGATCGAATTTGACCTGTTGTTTGAACGATTTCTTAATCCCGAACGGGTATCCATGCCGGATTTCGACGTCGACTTCTGTATGGACCGACGCGATGAAGTGATTGACTATGTCGCCGAACATTATGGCCGGGATCATGTCTCACAAATCATCACCTATGGTTCGATGGCGGCCAAGGCGGTGATCAAAGACGTCGGACGGGTGCTGAGTTTTGGCTATAATTTTGTCGATCGCTTGTCTAAACTGGTGCCCTTTGAAATCGGGATGACCCTTCAAAAAGCCTTAAAAGACAGTGCTGAACTTAATCAACTCTACGAGACTGACGAAGAAGTTAAAGCGCTGATTAATATGGCGTTGTCGCTCGAAGGCATGGCGCGTAACGCTGGTAAGCATGCCGGTGGGGTGGTGATTGCGCCGACCAAGCTGACCGACTTTACCCCGTTATATTGCGAACAGGGTGGCGGCAACTTAGTAACGCAGTTTGATAAAGACGATGTTGAAGCGGTTGGTCTCGTAAAATTTGACTTTCTGGGACTGCGCACTCTGACCATTATCGATTGGGCTTTGCAGACCATCAATAGTCGTTTAGCAGGTGAAGGTAAACCACCGGTCGATATTACTCAAATTCCGCGTGATGATCTGGCCAGCTATGAATTGTTGAAAAAAAGTCAAACCACCGCGGTATTCCAGCTTGAATCGCGGGGTATGAAGGAACTGATCCGCAAGTTAAAGCCTGACTGTTTCGATGATATCATCGCCTTGGTGGCACTATTTAGACCTGGCCCTTTGGAGTCGGGCATGGTTGATGACTACATTAATGTTAAACATGGCGCCCAAGCTGAATATGCGCACCCCACCTTAATTCCCATTCTCAAACCAACCAACGGGGTCATCCTATACCAAGAGCAGGTGATGCAGATTGCCCGTGAGCTGGCGGGTTACACTTTGGGTGGGGCGGATATGCTCCGACGGGCGATGGGTAAGAAAAAACCTGAGGAAATGGCCAAGCAGCGCGAAACGTTTGTCAATGGCGCGATTGCCAATCAGATCGATGAAAAAATTGCGACCTATATTTTCGATTTGATGGAAAAGTTTGCTGGTTACGGTTTTAATAAATCGCACTCAGCCGCCTATGCCTTGGTTGCTTATCAGACTGCTTGGTTGAAGGCCCACTTTCCGGCTGAGTTTATGGCGGCGGTATTGTCCTCGGATATGGACAATACCGATAAAGTGGTGGTTCTGATTGAAGAATGTCGAGAAATGAAGCTTACGATTGAGCCGCCTAATATCAATATGTCCGCTTATCGATTCACGGTTAATCCGCAAGGGGCTATTGTCTATGGCATTGGGGCCATCAAAGGCGTCGGGCAAAGCGCTATTGAAGATGTGTTAAAAGAGCGAGCAACGAATGGCGTGTTTGTTGATTTATACGATTTCTCCAAACGTGTTGATCTCAGAAAGGTGAATCGGCGAGTACTTGAAGCCTTAATCAAGGCAGGCGCCTTCGATGTTTTTGATCAAAACCGTGCGGCTCATCTTGAAGAGCTACCTAAAGCGCTGAAAGTGGCTGAACAGTTCAATAAGATGACTCTAACCGGCCAACATGATTTATTTAGTATGGAAGCTGATCATGATGTCCCTGAAAATCTGGCAACCTCCAATAGCTATGTCGATACGGTCGAACCTTGGTCGGAAAAAGAACGCCTGGAAAATGAAAAACAAATATTGGGCTTGTATTTAACCGGGCATCCGATCAGTCAATATGAAGCAGAATTGAAACATCTAACTCATGGCAGAATTTCGCAAATTTTGGCAGATGTCGAACGCAGTCGTGGAAAAATGGAGGCAAGAGTTGCAGGATTAGTCATAGATTTGCGTACCCGTCAGACTAAAAATGGCAAAAATATGGGCTTCGCCGTGATCGATGATCGAAGTGGCCGAATGGAAATAGCGGCATTCAGTGAAACCTATGAAAAATATCGGGATATTCTGGTCAAAGATGCGCTGCTAGTGGCGGAAGGGCCGATTAGTATTGACGATTTTTCGGGGATGCTGCGACTCACCGCCGATAAAATTACTAGTATCGAACTGGCCCGAGAAAACTTTGCGCGTGCGATTACCCTCAATTGGCAAAATACGAACGAAAATACTGATCCTCAAGCGTTTGTCAGACAGTTGCGCGAGATTGTTGAACCGTTTAAACAGGGCAATTGTCCGATGGTTATTTACTACCAGACTGAAACGGCCAAAGCCTCCATTCAGTTAGGCGATCAATGGCGGGTCGCGCCGACTGATGAATTACTGCAACGGTTACGGCGCTGGCTGGGAGGGGGGCAGGTCGATGTTAAATACAAAAATTAGCGATATGAAACGGGCTTTATGGAGGCAAAATCAATGAAAAAATATCAGTTGATATTAAGTTGTTATTTACTGTTAAGCATCGAGTTATCACAAGCCGAAAACACTGCTCAGAGCGTTATCAAAAAACTTCGAGTACCGGAAGGCTTTCAAATAACGCTATTTGCTGATCAAGTGCCGAATGCTCGATCGTTGGCGTTAGGCGATAATGGCGTTGTTTATGTCGGCACACGGCAGAAGGGAAGTGTTTATGCCGTGCAGGATATCGATCAGGATGGTGTCGCCGATAAACGTTTTGAAATCGGCAAAAATCTCAATATGCCGAATGGTGTGGCCTTTAGGGAGGGTAGTTTATACGTTGCCGAAATTAACAGAATTATTCGTTTTGATAATATCAGTAAGCAACTGGCCGAGCCGCCAGCGCCGACAGTAATTTTTGATCAACTGCCTAGCGATGAACATCATGGCTGGAAATACCTTCGTTTCGGGCCGGATCAAAAGCTCTATACCGCCGTCGGTGCGCCTTGCAATATTTGCATTCCTAAAAAAGAAATTTACGGCTCGCTGGTAAGGTTCAATCCCGATGGCAGTGGTTTTGAAATTCTGGCGCAAGGAATTCGCAACAGTGTCGGTTTCGCTTGGCAGCCGGGAACCAACAAGTTATTTTTCACCGAAAATGGCCGTGATTATTTAGGCGACGATGCTCCACCGGAAGAATTGAATCAATGGTCGCATAAGGGCCAGCATTTCGGTTATCCCTACTGCCATGGCGGCGATATTGTCGATCCTGAGTTTGGCGCGAATAAAAACTGTGCCGACTACACTTCGCCTGCGTGGAAATTTAAGGCGCATATCGCGCCGTTAGGGCTCCAGTTTTATACCGGGACTCAATTTCCCGCACAGTATAAAAATCAATTGTTTGTGGCTCAGCATGGTTCGTGGAATAGAACCAAACCTCAAGGTTATCGGATTGTCACGCTTAAATTTGAGCAGGATAAACCGGTTTCGGAAACTACGTTTATTGATGGCTGGTTGACGCCACAAGGTGAAGTGCTTGGACGACCGACTGATATTCTCCAAATGCCTGATGGCAGTTTGTTGATTGCAGACGATACTCTGGGAGCTATTTATCGGGTGAGTTTTAAGAAGTGAGTTTTGCGAGAGCGTCTTGTAAGGATGCTACTTCGGCAGGATGTGGTATTTATTCAACATCCTGCCAGTGGTTAAAGCTTTTGTTGGCTAAAGGAACTCGTCTAGGCGCAATCATTTGGAGGCATTGCTGCGTGCCGGGTGTTCCATATTTTGATAGTGTTCGCGATGATTCATTCGCTCGGCTTCGCTATGTAATAAATACCCATCGGCTTTTACCGGAACTTGTTCAGGGAGCAGCATCAGGCCAAGTTCACTCATGGCTTTTCGGTAAACTTTGCGTTTGAAATAAACAACATCATTTAACGGCTCCCAGAATTCAACCCAGCGCCAGTCGTCGAATTCCGGTTTGTTTACGCAATCGAAACGAACATGTGAATCATCCGTCACTAATTGTAAAATAAACCAAATTTGCTTCTGGCCAATGCAAAGCGGGAAGGAATTTTTTCGTAAATAACGCTCCGGCAATTTATATCTGAGCCAATAACGCGTGCGCCCCAATATCTTTACATGTTCCGGCTGAAGTCCAGTTTCTTCCCACAATTCACGATACATTGCAGTTTCGGGGTCTTCATTGCAATTTATTCCACCTTGAGGAAACTGCCATGAATTCGCGCCCTTACGCTTTGCCCAAAATACACAACCCTCGTTATTGCAAAGGATGATTCCGACATTTGGCCGGTATCCTTTCGAGTCTATCATGTTAAAAACCTATTCGATAAAATCTACCCCCTGCTTTCATCAACGCGCTCAATTATTCATTCACTTCAAAACAAGCGAAAAGTCCGTTTAAACAGCTAATTGATCCACTTTAAATATCTATGTAAACGCCTGTTAAAAATCAATAACTAAAAAATACAATGTCACAGTGATAAAATGTTGGGATAGCATGTGCTATTAATTATAGTACCATTGTTCCATAAACAAACGTTTGATGCTAGGGGACTTTTCTATTATTTTTTTACAAGGTATGTGACCGTGAGTTTAGCAATATTCGATTTAGATAATACATTAATAGCAAACGACAGCGATTATTTGTGGGGCCAGTTTATGGTTGATCAAGGTATTGTTGATAAAGACATTTATGAAAAAAACAATGCCAAATTTTATGATGATTACAAGCACGGCCAATTGGACATGGTGGCGTTTCTGAATTTTGCGTTGAAACCTTTGGGTGAATACGCTACCGATCGACTTTATCAATGGCGTGCACAATTTATCTGTGAAATTATCGAACCATTACTTTTGCCTAAAGCTCATGCTTTGGTTGATCACCACCGGCAGCAGGGCGATGTGTTGTTAATTATTACGGCCACTAATAGATTCATTACCGAACCGATTGCAGGTCTTTATGGAATTCAGGAATTACTGGCGACCGAGCCCGAAATGCGTGACGGCGCTTATACCGGTAAATTTGTGGGTATTCCGTGTTTTCAGAGTGGTAAGGTTGATCGCTTGAACGCATGGTTGGCTGCAAATCCCCACATTTCGCTTGAGGATAGTTGGTTTTACAGCGATTCGCATAATGATTTACCCTTGTTAAATAAAGTCACTCATCCCGTTGCGGTCGATCCCGATCAAACCTTGAGAGAATATGCGCTTGCGCAGCAATGGTCGATTATCAGCTTACGCTAAAGGATGAGTGGATGAAAAGTACTACGGAATTAGAGAATAAATTAAATGAACTCATCAGTAGTCAACAGACTTTAATGATGGCGACTGCGAATCTCGATGCCCTGCCCGAGGTCAGCGTCACGCCGTTTGTGCAAAACAGTGCCGGATGCTTTTATATTCTTGTGAGCGACCTGGCCGGACATACCGCGAATCTGCAAAATAATCCTAAAATTTCGGTGTTAGTGGTGCGTCCGGAAGCTGAATGTGCCAATCCGTTTGCGCGTGAACGGGCGATTTTCAATTGTCAGGTGAATGAAGTGTTAACGTCTGATCCAATCTATGCTGAGCAAATACAAGCCTTGACTAATAAATTGGGTGAAACTGTCAGGCTGTTAAATTCTCTGCCGGATTTTCATTTGTTTGAACTTCGTCCCGAAAGTGGTCGGTATATCGTAGGATTCGGTCAGGCGTATCAAATTGATGTGTTGAATCAGTGTTTGATTTCAATTGGGCCGAAATAAAGAGCTTCCCAAGGATTGCTAGGGAAGCTCGTATTTTTTTGGCAGTTTTAGGGGTATTAACTTACTGTATCGATATTCCAATCTTCGCTGTTCTTCAATTTATACCAATCAATATGTCGAGTTACGCCCATCAATATCGCCAGCATCAGGAATAAAACACCGCTGCCCATTAATAATGCGCTATCTTCCGAATTAATGATCACATACAGCATGGCATAGAGTAGGCCAAGCATTACGGTGAATAGAACTCCGGCCCTGATACTCTTAAGCACCGCACTCAGATAGTAGCCAAGCAGGCCGGTACAGGCACAAGCAGCGCTCATATAGGCTTGCGCAAAGGCGATATGCTCGGATAAAGAAATCAGTAGCAAATAAAATATCGCGAGCGCTAAACCGACTAGTAGGTATTGCACCGGGTGAATCGCCTGTTTTTTGGTGATTTCATAGACCAGAAAGGCGATGAAGGTCAGACTGATAAATAAAATGCCGTATTTGATGGAGCGTTCGGATAAATGATAGATATTGATTCCTTCCATAAGTGACACTCCGAATTTCTGATTCAACAGCTCTCCACATTGACCATTAGCACAGGTTTGTAGCGGAAGATCGATATTGCTCGAAAAAGATGATAGCTGCCAATTGGCGCTGAAACCATGTTCATCAACAGTCGAGCTGGCTGGCAGATACATGCCCTTGAAACTCGGATGTTGCCAGTCGGAAGTTAACGCGACCGTAGTATTGAGCCCGATCGGCGTGAAGCTTAAATTTTCACTGCCGCGCAGGTCTAAATCAAAAGCGAAACGATACGTTTGCGCTTCGTCTAATGCTAACGGGGCATGAATGCCTTGCGGCGCCCCACGCACTAAGCTGGCAGCTTTGAAGGCGATTTGTTGTTCCTGCCAGAGTAGTTTAGGGTTAGCCGCAATACCGCGAATATCGTTGATAATCACCGTTAAATAAGGCGCTTCCCAACTGTCGGCATTTTTTATCGATTTTTTGTGTTCTTCCAAGGCGCTGTACTCAAATTCGCCGCTGAATTTTAATTTCGAGCTGTATACCGGTACCTTGTAAATGCCTCGGTAACGCAGTTCAGTAGGCACGTCGCCTGCGATATCCAAGGTATTCGGCAACACATAGAGCACTCGCCGCTGCATTTCGCTCTTGAGGATTTTTTCCAGTTTTTGCGCATCCCAGATTTCGCTTTCGACCTTCACCAGATAAGGCATGACGATAAAGGGGCCGGTGATTTGCTGGCTGCCGGTCCAACTGCTGGCGATATTGGCGCTGGCTTCTGCCTGATAGCGATTACGTTCGCTGATAACGCCGCTGGTCATCGATAAGGCGACCATTAGTAAAATTATTAATCCGCTGAGGGTGATGATTTTTTTGAAGAGTAAATTTGACATGGTCGTGCTCCGTTGTTGATTGACGGGGCTACTGTACCGCGCTTGTGTGGGGAAATTAGGTGGATTGCGTGGGGTTTGTGTGGAGGGTGAAAATAACTTCGACGCCTTGGCTGTCGGCTCGGTTATCGATGTTAAGTGTGCCGTGATGGAGTCTTGCAACTTCGTTGGTAAAGCATAAGCCGAGTCCTGAGCTTTTTTGAACCGAGCCTGGGCGAGGCAGGGAATAAAAGCGTTCGAACAGGCGAGGTAAGGCGTAGTCGGGAATTAACGCCCCAGCGTTTTTGATGGTGATGCTGACGCCCTGCATTTCTTCAGCGATTTTGATTTCTAACCGACTCTGGGCTGTTGCAAAATCGATGGCATTGTCGAGCAGATTATTCAAGGCTTGCAGCAATAAAAAGCGTTCGCCTGCGACGATTATCTCGGTCGGGCTCTGTAAATCTACATCGAGGGCTTTTTTTTGTAGATGAATGGCTTGGCTGTGTAGGGCTTCAGCCAAAAGCGCCGCCACATTAATAGGTTCAAGGCGTTCCAGGGTTGCGCGATTTTCAAGATCGGCCAATGCGAGCATTCGTTGGACGATTTGTTGCATGCGTTCAGCTTCGAGCCGAATGTTACTGATAAAACGGGCGCGCTGAGTTTCAGGCATCGGCTCATCGAGCAATTCAGCCGCGCCGATGATCGCGGCCAGCGGGGTTTTCAACTGATGAGTCAGGGTTTGGACATAACGTTCGACGTACTGTTTGCCTTCAAGCTCGGTTTTCATCGTGGTCATTGCCCGCGCCAGTTGTTCGAGCTCAACGCCATAAATATGCGGCATCTTGGCATTCTTCCCGTGACTCACTTGTTCGGCATAGTGAGCAAGTAGGCGAATTGAACGTGAGAGCCAGATCGATAGCAGTAATCCGGCCAATAAGGCTAGTAACAACAACCACAGACCTTTGCGTGTCAATTCCTGCTGCGCGGCTTGGAAAAACGGCTGTACGCTCAGATTAGGTTTTTTGACGGTTATTACGCCGATGAGTTGCTGTTGATGATAAATCGGCGCGGCGACATGCATGACCGAACTGAGCGAATCTTCAGGATTGGCAAGAGTCGAGCGTACGCCATAACGTCCCTGTAAGGTCAAATAAATGTCATTCCAGCGCGAAAAATCCGCGCCGTTATGTTGGCCGGTCGAATCGTAAAGTACTATGCCGCGTTGATCAGTTATATAGACTTGTAAACTGGGTTCGCGTTTGGTCAGCGCGCCAATCGTTGCTGCAAAATGACGTTGTTTGAATTGCGCCATTGCTAGGGCGAATTGGCCATTTCCAAGTGCTTGATGATAGGTTTCTTCGGCGACGATTTCGGCGAGTAGATTGGCGGTATCGACCAGGGTATCTTCGGTTGATTGCCGAAACCCAGGTTTTAACGAGTTCATGAATACCATGAAAAATAATAATGCGCCGCAGCCGATGATTAGAAACAGGCCGGAGAAGATTTTAAAACTAAAACGCATAACTAAACCTAATCGCCATTGCTCTGTTGCTTGCAGGACGCATCAATGCTGTAGCCAAAACCCCGGTGAGTTTTGATCGGATCAGTGGCGTCAATGTCGCGTAATTTGGCGCGCAAGGTTTTGATATGGGTATCGACGGCGCGGTCGAAGCTCGCTTCCGGCTCGATCCAGATCAGTTCGATCAAGCGTTCGCGTGAAAAAACCTGCTGCGGTTTTTCGAGTAGCGTTTTCAGAATCAAATATTCGTAGCGAGTCAGATTTAAACCAATGCCATGATAATAAATCATGGTCTTGGCGCAATCGATCACAAAATCAGTTTCGATCCGTTGTGTTTCCGACTGAGCTTTAGTCGAGCGCTTTAAAATCACCTTGACGCGGGCCGATAACTCACGCGGACTAAAAGGTTTGGTCACGTAATCATCACCGCCAATCTCCAAACCCACAATACGGTCGATCTCTTCGGCACGGGCGGTCAGGAAGATAATCGGCACCTCGGAAAATTTACGGATGGTTTTGCATAATTCAAAACCGCTGCAATCGGGTAAACCGACATCGAGAATTACTAGATCTATGTCGCTTTGTTTCAAAGTATTCAGCGCGGTATGGCCCAACATTTGCCATTCCACATGAAATCCCTCGGTTTCAAGCGCATAGATGACATTGTCGGCAATGGTGCTTTCATCTTCGATCAGGAGAATACACTTAAGCATAAAGGATTTTCGGATCAGGGAATTAAAAGCTTTTTATCATACAGATAACTGATTCAACATAGAAATTTAAAAATATTCAGTCGAGCATAAGTAAGGTAGGTATTTTACGATAGTGCGATAAAATCAAACCATGCGTGGTTTTGACATGACTGTCGGCGGTTTTTAATTTCTTTAACACGCATAATCAAATACAATTAGCGGGTACGCCTTACTTTTTTTCTTTAGGAGTTAAGAATGACCTCAGGTTTAATTGCCGATGTTACTGGACACAATGATTTAGACCCTACTGAAACCCGAGAATGGGTTGAAGCATTACAAGCAGTGCTGGCACACGAGGGGACCGAGCGCGCCTATTTTTTGATTGAACAACTTGTAGCACTTGCTCGCCAATCAGGGGCTAATATTCCATTTAGCGCAAATACACCTTATATCAATACGCTTCCGATTCATCAACAACCGCCGTATCCGGGCGATACCACGATTGAACGCACGATTCGTTCTTATGTGCGTTGGAATGCGATGGCGATGGTACTCAGGGCTAATAAAAATACCAATGTTGGCGGGCATATTGCGAGTTTCGCTTCGGTAGCGACTCTGTATGAAGTCGGTCAAAATCATTTCTGGCATGCGCCCTCTGAGAAGCATGAAGGTGATTTGGTGTTTTTCCAAGGCCATTCTGCACCGGGTAACTATGCCCGGGCGTTTTTGTTAGGGCAGTTGACTGAAGAACAAATGGATAGTTTCCGCCAGGAAGTCGGTGGTAATGGTTTAAGCTCGTATCCGCATCCGTGGTTAATGCCGGACTTCTGGCAATTTCCGACCGTTTCAATGGGACTTGGTCCCATTATGGCGATTTATCAGGCTCGCTTTATGCGCTACGTTCAAGACCGTGGTTTTGCCACGACCGAAGGTCGAAAAGTATGGGCCTTCCTCGGCGACGGTGAAACCGACGAGCCGGAAGCTTTGGGCGCAATCGGTATGGCGGGGCGTGAAAAACTCGACAATTTGGTCTTTGTGGTCAACTGTAATTTGCAGCGCCTAGACGGACCCGTACGCGGTAACGGCAAGATTATTCAAGAACTCGAAAGCAGCTTCCGTGGTGCCGGTTGGAACGTTATAAAAGTTATTTGGGGACGGCGTTGGGATCCATTGCTTGCGCGCGACAAAAAAGGCTTGATCGTCAAACGTATGCTCGAATGTGTCGACGGCGATTATCAAACCTTCAAGTCTAAAGATGGCGCGTATGTGCGCGAATATTTCTTTAATACGCCTGAGCTACAGGCTTTAGTGGCCGACTATACTGATCGTGACATTTGGGAATTAAACCGTGGCGGTCATGATGCCATTAAAGTTTTTGCCGCATTTAATGCGGCAGTAAACCATAAAGGTCAGCCGACTGTGGTATTGGCTAAAACCATCAAAGGTTACGGAATGGGAGAATCTGGTCAAGCTCAGAATACTAGCCATCAACAAAAGAAGATGAGCATGGAATCGATCCGCAAAATGCGTGATCGTTTTGAACTGCCGATCAAGGATGAGGAGTTAGCCGATTTACCTTATGTTAAGTTTGCTGAAGACTCCAAAGAACTGCAATATATGCGCGCCCGTCGCGCCGAACTCGGCGGATTATTGCCATCGCGTAGGCCTAAAGCGCAAGCGTTGGAAATTCCACCATTAACCGCATTCCAAAGTTTACTGGATGGTAGTGGCGCAGGGCATGAAATTTCAACCACTATGGCCTTTGTCAGAATCTTAAATATTCTGGTTAAAGATAAAAAAATCGGGCCGCGCGTAGTTCCGATAGTGCCGGATGAATCACGCACCTTCGGTATGGAAGGCATGTTCAGACAATTGGGCATTTGGTCGCAGGTTGGTCAGTTGTATACACCGCAGGATGCTGAGCAATTGATGTTCTACAAGGAAGATAAGCATGGTCAGGTGTTACAGGAAGGCATCAACGAAGCTGGTGGTCTGTGTGACTGGATCGCAGCAGGAACGGCCTATTCGACTCATGGCGTGCCGATGATTCCGTTCTTCATCTATTATTCCATGTTTGGTTTTCAACGGGTCGGCGATTTGATTTGGGCGGCAGCCGATCAACGTTGTCGCGGTTTCTTGCTCGGCGGCACCGCAGGACGGACCACACTCAATGGCGAAGGTTTGCAACATGAAGACGGACACAGCCATTTGATTGCGGCGACTGTCCCGAACTGTATTGCTTACGATCCGACTTTTGCGTGTGAACTTGCGGTGATTATTCACGACGGTTTACGCCGGATGTATGTCGAACAGGAAGACGTGTTCTATTACGTCACCGTCATGAATGAAAACTACGAACAGGCGCATATGCCGGAAGGCGCTGCCGAAGACATACTGAAAGGCATGTATCTGTATAAACCCGCCAAACGTAATGCCGATTTACGCGTGAACTTATTGGGTTCTGGCACGATCTTCTGCGAAGTGTTGGCGGCTGCTGAATTGCTTCAAGAGGATTGGAATGTCAGCGCTGATATTTGGAGCTGCACCAGCTTTACCGAGTTGGCGCGTGATGGTCAGTCGTGCGAACGCTGGAATCGTCTACATCCAACCGAGCCAGCCAAACAGGCACATGTTGCCAAATATCTGAACAATCCACAAATACCTGCGATTGCCTCGACCGATTATACGCGTGCGTTTGCCGAACAGATTCGTCCGTATCTGTCTACGCCTTATACCGTGCTAGGTACCGACGGTTTCGGACGCTCCGATACGCGCGAAAAATTACGCAGCTTCTTCGAAGTTGACCGTTTCCATGTCGTCGTCGCCGCGCTAAAGAGTCTTGCTGATCTCAAACAGTTTGACGCTGCCAAGGTGGAGGTTGCGATTGCGAAATACGGCATCGATCCAAACAAAACAGCACCCTGGTTAATTTAATTCAAGGATATTCAACGATGACTTTTCTAATTGAAATTAAAGTACCTGATGTTGGCAATGTTGCAGATATCGACGTCGTGGAGGTATTGGTCCAGCCGGGTGATGAAATTGTAAAGGAACAAACTTTAGCGGTGCTTGAAACCGATAAAGCCAGTATGGATTTACCGTCCAGTGCGGCTGGCAAGGTGCATGCCGTGCATATTAAACCGGGCGATAAGGTCTCTGAAGGCACACTAGTGGTAACGGTTGAGGCGGTTGATGTTCAGCCAACCAAGGCGGCACCACCAGCTGAAGTGTCGGCGGCAGTCAGTACGCCGGTAGCCGTTGAATCAGCCCCGGTTGCTGCGGCTGTTGTTCCTAAATCGGAACCGGCACCTGAGTTAGCTGCTTCTCATATGAGTGCCGGTTCCGGGGTATTGTCGCATGCGACACCCAGTGTGCGTTTATTCGCCCGCGAACTGGGTGTCGATCTGAGCCAGATTAAACAGGGAAGCGGTCGTAAAGGCAGAATTTTGCAGGAAGACGTTAAAAAATTCGTCAAGCAATTGCTGCTGGATGGTCCGGTCAGCTCGGGTGGCGCAGGGATTCCACCGATTCCGGCGGTCGATTTTAGCAAGTTCGGCGAGATTGAGGAGTTTGCGCTCAGCAAAATCAAACGTCTGACTGGACAAGGTTTAAGTCGGGCGTGGTTGAATTTGCCGATGGTTACTTATCACGATGAGGCTGATATTACCGAACTTGAAGCATTTCGGGTCGCGACCAATGCTGAAAAGTCTGCGGATACCATCAAACTGACCAACTTGGTGTTTATCATGAAGGCGTTAGTGACGGCATTGAAGCAGTTTCCCACGTTTAACAGTTCATTGGCGCCTAATGGTGACAAACTGATTCTGAAAAAGTATTTTCATATCGGTGTGGCCGTCGATACTCCGAATGGTCTGGTGGTGCCGGTACTGCGCGATGTTGATCAGAAATCAATCAACCAGTTATCGACTGAATTAGTCGAGATCAGTGGCAAAGCGCGCGCAGGCAAATTAATGCCCGATCAAATGCAGGGCGGTTGTATAACGATTTCGAGCCTAGGTGGTATCGGCGGCACGGCGTTTACGCCTATTGTTAATGCGCCGGAAGTCGCCATATTAGGCGTTACTCGGGCCGCAATGAAACCGGTTTGGGATGGACAAACCTTTATTCCGCGTCTGATGCTACCTTTGGATCTAACCTATGATCATCGTGTGATCGATGGTGCAGAAGGCGCACGTTTTATGTCGGCTGTGATTCGTTCGCTGAACGATATCCGTCGTTTGTTACTTTAAACTAGAGGCGTTATATGACTGAATCTGTAATACATGCCGAACTGTTAGTTTTGGGCGGTGGTCCGGGTGGTTATACGGCGGCATTTCGCGCTGCCGATCTGGGAAAAAAAGTGGTACTGGTTGAGCGCTATCCTGTGTTGGGTGGCGTCTGTTTGAATGTTGGTTGCATTCCCTCGAAAGCATTGTTACATACTGCGCAATTGATTCATGAAGCTGAAGAATTCAAGGCGCATGGATTGGTTTTCGGGCCACCGCAAATTGACCTCGATAAAATACGTGCTTGGAAGGAAAGCGTATCGCGTGGTTTGAATGACGGTCTGGCAAAATTGGTTAAGCAGCGCAAAATTACCTTGGTCCATGGCGTTGGAAAGTTTACGGCTTCGCATGCGCTGGATGTGCAAACCGAATCTGGTGTCCAAGCAATCACCTTTGATCAAGCAGTTATTGCCGCTGGTTCGCATCCGACTAAAATTCCGGTATTTCCAAACGACGATCCACGTTTGATGGATTCGACCGATGCCTTGGCACTTAAAAGCATTCCAAAAAAATTGTTGATTGTTGGCGGCGGTATTATTGGGCTTGAAATGGCGACGGTTTACCATGCTTTGGGCTCTGAAATCAGCATCGTTGAATTGATGGATCAAATTATTCCTGGGTGTGATAAAGATTTAGTTAATCCTTTGCATCGACGAATCAAAAAACAGTATCAAAATATTTGGCTCGAAACGCGCGTCCAGGCCATTGAGCCGCAAGAAAACGGCTTAAAAGTTTCGTTCGAAGGTAAAAGTGCGCCGGAATCGGAAGTTTTTGATAGTGTGCTGGTGGCAGTTGGGCGTCGTCCGAATGGTAAAAAAATTGACGCTGACAAGGCCGGGGTCAATGTCGATGATATGGGTTTCATTAAGGTTGATAAGCAACAACGAACCAATGTTCCGCATATTTTTGCAATCGGTGATATCGTAGGCAATCCGATGCTCGCGCATAAAGCGGTCCATGAAGGTAAAGTTGCCGCCGAAGTTGCCGCGGGTTTGAAAGTAGCGTTCGAAGCGCTGACAATTCCTTCGGTGGCTTATACGGATCCAGAAATTGCTTGGATGGGCTTGACCGAAAATCAGGCTAAAGAGCAGGGTATTCAATATGAAAAAGGGAGTTTTCCGTGGGCGGCCAGTGGGCGTTCATTGAGTAACGGTAGAAACGAGGGACTCACCAAATTGCTGACCGACCCTGAATCCGGTAGAGTTTTGGGGGCTGGCATCGTTGGCACTAATGCCGGTGAATTGATTGCCGAAGCGGTCCTGGCGCTAGAAATGGGCGCGGATGCACATGATATCGGCCTGTCGATTCATCCGCATCCGACTTTGTCGGAAACTTTCGCTTTTGCTGCAGAAATGATCACTGGTAGTATTACCGATTTATACATTAAAAAATAATTCTATAGATTTTTTTTCAAGGGCGGATTCAACTCCGAAGTGCAATCCTAGTTGTCATGCGGCCTTCGGCAAAGATTCTGCAAAAAAGACTGAATGAGGTGTTTTATAGTTAAGGCTTTTCCGTGGTCGATGGTTAAGTTTTTTCATCACCTCCTCGACATCCT